>CAMPGJ010000025.1 GCA_946885425.1 uncultured bacterium | reverse complement strand
AGTTGAAAAAGAAATGGAAGAAGGACTTTTTATCCCTACCCATCATGGAGAGCTTCAACCGCATGCGACAGGTTGTTATTCAGTTGGAGCGGAATTAAAACAAAAAAACCGCAAATCAGAAAATAGTCTCTTGGCAGCAGAGAAGTTGCGCTCATTTACCCTCGCAGAAGGATTACTTCCTTACCCAACTAATTTAAACGAACAACAAAAAACAATCGCCGAAAATCAATTTCACGACACTCTTGGGGCGACCTTACCCAGAAGACATTTAGATGAAGCCATCCAACGATATGATGAAGCAATTAGTGTGACAACACGTGAAGCAGAACTAGCTCTGGGAGCTATAGCCGCCAACATTCGCGTCGAGCATGAAGAAGGCATGACCCCGCTCATAGTCGCCAATCCAAATACATGGAGAAACAAAACTCCTGTCGCAATTGAAGTACAAGATCTAAAGCCAGGAGCGAAACTTGTTGATAATGAAAACAATGAAATCCGTTTCCAAAAGATTGATTCCATTTCTCGAACTGGCGGACGTGACCGCATTGCCTTCGTTCCTGAGATACCATCTCTGGGATACAAAGTGTTTCGTCTGCAAAATGAAGCAGACAGCACGAGAAAACCCGAAAAAATGCATGCCAGAAATGATGCTATAGCAAATCATAAATACATATTAACAATAGATAAACAAACAGGACATATCGCCGGGCTTTTTGATAAAGAAAAAAATATCAATCTCTTCGGTGGATTCGCAGGAGTGCCGGTAGTAATTGATGACGAATCAGATACCTGGGGTCATGATGTTTACAGATATGACAAACAACTCGGCCAGTTTGAAGCGACAGAAGCACCCAAACTCATCGAACACGGAGAAGTACAGTCCACTATCCGTGCTAAAAGTGAATATGGAGATTCTACCATGAGCCAAGATTTCACGATGTATAAAGATCTGGATATTATACGGGTTGATGTAGCACTCGATTGGCAAGAGAAACATAAAATGCTCAAACTCCGTTTTCCAATAGGACTTGATCAAAAAAGAAGACCTACCTTTGAAACTCCGTATGGCGTAAAAGCTCGCGAAGAAAATGGACTGGAAGTACCACAGCAAAGCTGGGTCGATATTTCGGGGACACATGGCCCAACCAAAGAACATGTGGGAGTGAGTATTATTAATGATGGGAAATATAGTGGAGATGTCACAGGGAATGTCTACAATATGACAGTACTCCGGAGCCCAGTATATGCACATCACACCCCCAAAGAACTTTCTGCCGAAAAAGACCATGACTATATGGATCAAGGCATACATCGATTCTCCTACTGGATCGCACCTCATGACGAAACATGGAAGCAAGCCAATACTCCTCAACGGGCAGCGGAATGTAATCAGCCACCACTCATCCTTTCCGCCAGCAGCAATGAGCATGGAACACTACCACAAGAAAATTCTTTTGCAGAAGTGGGCGCAGAGAATGTCATGATGACCGTAGTCAAAAGAGCTGAAGATCCAGCTATTGATGCCTATGTTGTCAGACTACACGAGACAACAAATAAAACTACGACAACAGAAATTAGAATTGGTGACAGAGTAGAGCAAATTACACTGAAACCGAATAGTCTTAAATCACTCATCGTTCCTTTTGATGCAAAAACTCCGGTTTTTGAAACAGACGCTATGGAAATCTCAAGGATAGCATTTGAGTGATATTTGTCAGATGAGAGTCAAGTAGAGATAACTCGATAAGCAGATAATCAAAGCATTATGACAGAAAGGCTTCAACACCTGCACGTTGCTCAAAACAAAATTGTCACAGAGGACAATAATCCTATCATGCTTCGGGGAGTAGGAGTTGGCGGCTATATGAACATGGAAAACTTCATAAATGGTTATCCTGGTACAGAAACGAAACTTAAGCAAGAAGCATCTAGACAAATGGGTAATAAGAAGGCAAGTGAATTTTTCGATGGAATGGCCGATGCTTTCTTTGCTGAACCTGACGTTCGGTTTATCAAATGCATGGGAGCAAATCTTATACGGCTTCCATTAAACTACCACCATTTCGAAGACGACGATAAACCATTCCAATACAAGCAAAAAGGATTTGACCGCGTCGATAAAGTTATCGATTGGGCTGCAAAACATGACATTTATGTAGCTCTTGACCTGCATGCAGTACCAGGAGGACAAAATCCTGATTGGCACAGCGACAACCATAATGAAAGTGCTCTCCTCTGGCAATACAAACATTTTCAAGATCGGGAAGTGGAATGGTGGAAAGAAACTGCAAGGAGATATAAAGACAATCCTACAGTGGCAATCTATGATATACATAATGAGCCATCCACCGAACAGCCTCAATACAATCCTAATTGGGAGATACATAATATACATAACCAAAGAGTAGTAGCAGCAATCAGAAATATAGATCCCACCACAATTATCGCTGTAGAAGGAGATTGCTTTGGTAGCAGATACCAAGCATATGATGGAGATAAAAATCTTAACCCCAATGGACGTTTGAACATACCCACATCTGGAAATATCATTTTAAGTTCTCATAACTACAGCTACGAGCAATGCGAACCGGGTCCTTATCCCCGCAACGATAAAGAATATACACCTGCAAAACTAGATAAAAATACTACAAGAAAAAGCTTTAAAGTTGATCAGCAAGGTTATGAGTTCGCAAAAGAACATGGGCTTCCTCTATGGTCCGGAGAATTTGGCGCTTTATTAGGTAGTAATTTAAGAGACGTTCCTAATAGACTTCGTGCAGTAGATGATCAAATGGATGTAATGAATCAGGAAGGTACTCATTGGACACTATGGACATATAAAGAGAAACCACATATAGGTAAGCATCATAGCAGTATGGGTCTGATCCATCCTCGACCTGACTCAATCTATGCAAAAGCAATTGAACCAATAGAAAAGCAAAAAATTGCTCTTCGTACAGACTGGTGGATGAAACTTGAAGAAAATGATACACAGAAAAAAATTGTGGCAGCAGCTGACGCAGCATATGAAGCAACTCATGCAACGCATGATGAACGGGAGCGGAATGAATTGAGAGAAGCGTTCAAACGAAAAGCAGTTGGACTAACAAGCCGTCATCTCCAAGAACAATGGGTTAAAACCTTTGCAGATATGTCTGACAACGACAGACAACGGGCAGTAGATTCTTGGAAACTTGAAAACTGCGAGGAGCATATGGCTTATGTCGATATTGTGAGGAAGAATATACAAGGTTAATGTATGGAACGTCGTATCCAACATTTGAATAAGCCACATGAGATTTCCCCCAATCTTTATGTCGTGTCTGCCGAGTTCCCCCATCAATGGAATGCTAACGTTTACCTAATTAAAGGAGAAGAAAATACTCTTATAGATTGCGGTAGTACCGAAGGGGTACCTAATCTGCGAAATAACTTGAATAAACTTGGTTTAGATTTTCCTGATATTAAAAACGTGTTAGCAACGCATGGACATCGTGATCACATCTACGCCATTCATGAAATAAGAAAAACAAACCCCGATGTTAACTTTTATATCCATAGTGGAGATAAAAAGGCAATTGAAACAGGTGATAAAGGTCGAACAGCAACCATTGTTTATGAACACGGAGACAATTCACTAACTTTCGAACCTATCAATGTTAAGAAAAAACATGTGTTGAAAGATGCACAAACAATTTCAGCAGGCGAACATGACATCTTTGTCCATCACACTCCCGGGCATACACCTGGATCTGTCAGTTTCAGAGCCAAGATCGATGATGAAATATATTTATTTGCCGGAGATACCTACCTGGGACACGCCAGCAAAGAATCTAAATCAAATTTTGACGATTGGAGAAATTCATTAGAAAAGCTCAAAGAGTTGGATTTTAAACATATCCTCAACGGACATAATCCAGTTGGTGATCTACCTATTCCAAAGCAAGATCTGCTAGATGCTATCCCATCCTTCAGCAAAATGTGGGACCCTTGGTTTCGACTACACAGGTAATTGTCATTGCGAGAAGCTAAAGTGAGCGACGAAGCAATCTAGTCCACTATATTTTTGGACGGGATTGCCACGCTTCGCTCGCAATGACGGTCTAGATCCCCAACAAATGCGTCGTTTGTGTTGGCAGTTCACCTGTATCTTCATAGACTGCTAATACTTTTACTCCATGTGCAGGGACAGAAGGAAACGCTAATTGTTCACTGAGCGAAGTCGAAGTGCTTCCCACATATTTCTCCTCCCACTGATCAAACAAATGATACTTTTTCCCTTTCTCCAATCCCCATTCTTCCGGATGAAAGACGAGATCTGATTCCTCATCTTTCATATTAAACATAGCAGCTATCTGCCACTTCTTTCCATCCCGCTCAATCTCCATCTGCACTTTCGTCGCCATCCCATTCTCATCAAATTCTATTGGTATAGCTTTTTCTCCTGTTCCTGATGGAGGAAAAATTTTTGCCATTTTTTTTATTTGCTTCTCATCCAGTTTAGATACATCATCTCCCAAAAATATTACACCATTAAGAGCTACTGTAGTTAACCATGTTTCTCTTTCTGCATCAGTTAGTTGTGAATTATTTTCCCGGGCAATAATAACATCCGGATCATTTTTATACAGCTCCCCATCCATCCACTCTCTCGCCCATACCGAACGATTTGCGTATTTTATAGATGATGCGGTTCCTTCCTTACTCGGGTCAATCCAGAATGGTGCAGCATCCGGACCGATTCGTGAGAGATTGGCATATCCCACTGCAGGAATAATTGGCGCACCACAATGAAGTACAAATTTATCATCCATCTCCTCATCCATTATCTGCAAACCTTTCCTTAGCGCAGATATACTCGTCGCTTTCTTGTCATACCGCTCACCCCGCACATTATTCATGTACAAAAAATCCAATTTTACCCCTTCAAAACCTTGTTCTATAGTCTCCCGCATCATATTGCGCAAATGCTCCTGAGCCTCTGGATGTGTAGTATCCAACGCATAATTTTCAGTTCCCCAATGTGTCATTGCATTCACAGACTTCCCTTCTTTTCCTTTCACAAACCAGTCAGGATGCGCTTTATATACCTCTGATTCGCTTGATGCAATCAAGGGAGCAAGCCACAAAACGCTTTTCATACTTTTTGCATGTATGTACTCATTCATCTTTTTGTATCCAGAAGGAAACTTTTGACTCTCAGCAAACCAATCACCAATCCGAATATTCCCTTTTGGATCAAATTGGTCATCAGTCACTATATACTCAACACCAAATTTATCTTGTAGATGCTCAAGGGCATCGACATTTTTTTTAATTTCCTCTTCATTGACATCCCACTGAGACTCATACCAAGATCCCCACCCTTTCATTGATTTTCTTGAGGTCATTTGCTTATGCAACACTTTTGCATCCATTTCCGTTGCTACAGTTCTTGCATAAAGCTCAACTGCTCTCCGTGGATCCCGCTCAAACGAAACGAGCAATTTTTCTGAGGACATCGTATCGCCTGGATCAAGCTTTACTCCTTCCGCGACGGTAAACGCAGTCGCTTCGCTTATCTCTCCATAATTTTTTATCGCGATATACCCAGCTTGCTCTTTAGCAGTAGTAAATCCGATGAGTGATCTCCCCCCTTTGCCGTCAATCATCTGCGTCATCCAAGGCAGCGGATCCATTGTGTCGTTTTCAGATAATATAACTGGCCCCACCCGCGGAGGAGATTTTTCAGCAATAGATAATAATCGCTCATGTTGAGAAAGAGGCAATGGCGGATGTGCAGGACTCTCTGTTTCATAACCGGTCATAGATGCCTTGATATCCCCTTCCAGACCAGAGGTATACACAATCATTTTCTCAACAGGAAGAGATTTGGAAGTGGTATTTTTTATATGCAGCTGCACGCTGTATGTCGTTTCATTAAGCTTATCTCCCTGCCAGACAAATTCAGGTTCTTTATCTGTCCCAGAAAACTTCATTGAGATGGAGCAAGGACTAGAAGAAGGATTGTTTGTAGAATATACTTTGGGCTTTCGCCCTTTAATTGAAAAATTTCTTCCATCAGTAAGTTCTATTCCCACCCGGGTAAACTCATGCATAAGAAGATCATCGTCTTTTTTATACTCGTGATCTTGACACATTACTGACAGGTACCTACATAAATCCTTAACGGGGATCAAAAAGAATTTGTTGAACAGCTCTTATGTCTACATCCTGAACTGCTTTACCTCGTTGTGCAGCTTGTGCCGCTGCAATTCCTGCGGCTTCACCTAGCTGCATCATAGTCGGCTCCATTCTCACCGAACCAAATGCAACATGCGAGGTAGACGAACAGACAGGGACAAGCAAATTTTCATTCTCCTCTTTTTTTGGAGTTAATGTTCTATAAGGAATTTCATATGCAGGTACTCTAAGTGATGCATATCCCTCATTCAATGTTGCATATTCTGTGCCAAAATTTGGCCAATATTCTGCTACACGTACCGCTTCTCGCAAATCTATATTGTAGGACCCCAAAGAAATAACATCTGATTGTTGTCTTGCATACATTAAATCCTGCTCAACTAACACATGTTCACCCTTCATCCGACGTCCTTCACGAACATATAGTTGATGAGGCCATCCTTTAGTATCTGTAAATTCATCAGCGCAAAGCCCCCACTTATTCATCTCTTTACGAATATGTTTGGGAACAGATTTTTCATTTGCCAGATAATAGAGGAATGATTGCGTATAGTGCAGATGGTTATCGCGGATATCTTTTCTCATTCTTTTGTCACCATCAGGATATTTTTTGTTACTACCATCCAGTAAGTTTAACGAAAAAGGACCGATTGAATTAACATCACATTTTCCATTTGGCAAAAGATCTGGTACCAAACCCATCAAATCTTGTGCATGCAGATCTTTCCCCCGAGCATGTAAATAGCGGTCTAGTAATTCAAATTTCTCAGGAGTATACCCATCAGGCTGAGTAAATGGAATTTTATTGCTAGACTTATCCGTCATAACTACACGGAATGCATAAGCTTGCAGCGCATCATCCGCTTCACCTATCCGGTGGGCAGGTAAACCAGGATAATCAAACTGCTTTGGCTCAGAAATAAATGGAAGCAAGGAAGTTCGATCAGCAGTAAAAGGATCTAAAATGGTGATAGCATGGGGTGTTATAAAATTATGCTTATTCGGCCGGGTAGCCGGCTTTACACCTGCAAGTGCTTCACCATACTGAGCCTTTGATTCCCGCCCCACAGCATAACGCACGCCAGCTCCTGCCATCACATCCCCTTCATAACTAGCATCGATAAAAACTGAAGCGTGATATGTCGCTTTGTCAGTACGAATTGATTGGATTCGATTGTCTTTAGTGGAAACGTTTTCTAATTCTTCTCCTAAATAAACTCCAACGCCAGATTGTTCAAGCTGTTTAAGTAAAATTTTTTCTGCAACATGTGGTTCAGGCCCCTTGACTTCCCACAAAGGTCTCTTATAATGATTTGCTACTTCCTGATAAAATTGCCTGGTTAATCCCTTGATAACATTTGTCTCTCCGACATCAGTCCAGCTTAGTCCCCCTGAAACCATTCCCCCCACGTGCTTACTTCTTCCAACAACTGCCACACTTGCCCCTTCTCGAGCTGCTGCCACTGCTGCCATAACACCTGTCGCTGTTGGTTCAAATACCACAACATCAGCTGAAATAACAGATTTTTTCGTTTCCCCGCCAGACGGCAAACGCTCAGGAGACATAAGAAAAGTATACAAGAGCTTACTGACAAAAGCTTGACACTCCTTTCTGGTAGTAGAGGAAAAATAACATCTTTGTCAGGATGAGGTCAGAAAAAATGAATTAAAAGGATGTATTATTGACTAGATATGTCACAGGAATTTTTATCTAAAGCCCTCCAACAATCAGTCGATCTCCACTCCCGACTATTAAACGACCAACAAATCCAAAATACAACCGGAAAGATAGTAACAGAAATTAAGGACTGCTTTAATAGGGGAAATAAACTTCTTATTGCAGGTAATGGTGGCAGCGCAGCGGATGCACAACATTTTGCTGGAGAATTTGTTGGTCATTTCAGCAAAGATAGAAAACCACTCCCCGCCATAGCATTGCATACCGACACATCTACATTGACCGCCATAGGGAATGATTATTCTTATGACAAAATTTTTAGCAGGCCACTTGAAGCACTAGGGCAGACTGGAGATATTTTCATTGCATATTCTACAAGTGGTAATTCGAAAAATATTATAAATGCATTGGAGGTAGCTAGAGACAAAGGTATAACATCAATCTCCTTTCTTGGGAAAGATGGTGGACAAGCCAAAGATTTAAGCGATTTTGCAATTGTCATCCCGTCAAATGAAACACCAAGGATTCAAGAAGCACATACTCTTTTTCTTCATGCTATAACTGAGGCTGTTGAGGAGGATCTTTAATTGAAATTTTCCCATCTGGAACAAAAATAGCGATCTCCTTCCCATATGCTAAACCTTCGATTTTAGAAGCGAGCAATTCTATTCTTGTATCAGGATGAGATTTTAATTCAGGTCTTTCTTCAGATACCATAGGATAATAAATATAACCTGGATATTCTCTCTTATTTTCCTCTTCTAAGGGGTACACAATCGTCACCTCAACAAATTGAAAGCTTTCTGTTGTATCTTTATCCCAAGTTACGTCTTTTACTATTTTATCAGGAACATCTATATGAAACTCTTTAGGAGAGATGTCCATATTAATGGTCCCTTCAAAAACATCACTAATTTTTTTAACACCTGCTCTCTCGAAAAATGGTTTTTGCAACGCAATTGTATTTGTCAAACCTGTCTCAGGATCCACATTCTTTCCTGATGCAATTCCTTTACCTTGTATGACAATTCCTTCAATTTTCATATTTGTAGTATAACAAATAGACATATAAGAAAGATGATGCTAAAATTCCGTGCTATGAAAGTTTTTATCGGTACGTCAGGCTACAACTATAAAGCGTGGAAGGGACCTTTTTATCCTGAAGATATTCCACAAAAAAAATGGATGGAGTTCTATTCTGGACAGTTTCCGACTGTAGAAATCGACGCCACTTTCTATAGAAGCTTCCCCAGACATATTTATACGAAATGGGCCGGGCTGACTCCAGACGATTTTGTCTTTTCCATCAAAGGATCCCGCTACATTACCCATCGAAGTCGGCTGAATATTGGCAAAGATAGTATTGATATGTTCTTTGATGCTGCCGCTGGCTTAGGTATGAAGTTCGGTCCCGCTCTTTGGCAATTTCCACCGTTATTTAAAAATACTAAAGAGAATATGAGCCGGCTTAAGAATTTCTTTAATATGCTGCCACATGAATCAAAAAATGCTTTTGAATTCCGCGATGAATCATGGTTTGTAGATCAGACGTATGAATTACTCAATAAATATAATGTCGGCTTTGTTATCAATGATTCAGGCAAAATCCCTTCAAAAGAAATCATAACCGGAAACTTCGTCTACATCCGTTTTCATGGACCAGGAGCTCTTTACGCGTCAGAATATACTACTGAACAATTGAGAGAATGGGCGCAGAAAATAAAGAACTATCAAAAAAAGTACGACGTCTTCGCTTATTTCAACAATGATGTCAAAGCCTATGCTCCAATGAACGCGGAGCTCCTAAAGGAACTTTTGGCATAAGTTTTGAAGATTGGATAAAAATAATAGTACTTAATATTGCAGCGAAAAAGCACCACGTTGAAACGACATAGGATGAAAAAAAGACATAAGTCATCATAAGCGACAAAACTAAAAGTAAACCAAAAAAATTAACATTTCTTTTACTTGAAACAAAAAAGCTTCCACATCCGGCAATAATGTAGAGGACAAAAGCGTAGTTTCCAAAAGGCTGGTTAATATGGTATTTGATACTTTCATGAGTAACAGTGGAGGTAACTCCAGAGCTGACCATATAATAAGTAATATATGTTCCTACTACCAAGCCAATAATTTGCAAAACTGATAATATTTTTTTGCGCCTAACCTCTTTTTCTAAATGTTTCACTGCGAAAGGTATAAACATCGGCCAAAAAGCATAAGCAAAGAAAGCAAAACCATAGGAAGCTAACGCATGAATCAATGGAGCATGATAACTAAAGGTAATCCAAACCAGACCTTCTATGGCCTGCTGAATACCAAACAACAGCGGAATTGCTGCAAAAGGCATGTCAGACTTTTCCTTGGTATTTCTCAGGGTCGCAACACCCATTGTAGATAACCCTGCACCTGCTATAAAACTCGCTGTTGCCGAAAAACACATATACATTTATAGTACACTATTTTTTAATTTCTTTTTAATACTCATCTGTTATACTCTTCTTTTATGCAAAAACCTCCAGTGTCAGTGTTGCAAGAATATTTTGGATATTCATCATTTCGCCCGCTTCAGGAGCAGATTATTACAGATGTACTGAATAAGAAAGATGTCTTTGTCCTTATGCCCACAGGTGGAGGTAAGTCTATTTGTTATCAGTTGCCAAGTATCGTTCTCTCGGGCACAACAATAGTTGTCTCTCCCCTCATATCTCTGATGAAAGACCAAGTTGATGCACTCCGACAAAATGGTGTGCAGACAGCATATCTCAATAGTTCACTCAGCGCAGCAGAACAACGCGACGTTATTGACCTTTTACAGAAAAATCAACTTTCTTTGCTCTATGTCGCTCCTGAACGGCTCGCACAACCATCATTCATCCAACTATTAAAGACTATACCCATCAATTTCTTTGCCATCGACGAAGCGCATTGCATATCGCAGTGGGGCCATGACTTCCGACCTGAATACCGCCAACTACGTCTTTTACGTGAACAGTTCCCTAGAACGCCTCTCATCGCCCTGACAGCAACAGCCACACCCAGAGTCAAAGACGATATAATCAAAGAACTTTCAATCGCTACTGCCGGTATCTACCAGGCTAGCTTTAACCGGCCTAACCTCACATATAAAATCATCCAGAAACAAAAATCATTCAATCAGACACTCGACTACATCAGTCAACACCCCGGTGAATCAGGCATCATCTATTGTCAATCTCGGAAAACCGTAGAGAATGTTGCACAGAAATTGCAGCGGGAAGGAATAAAAGCATTGCCATACCACGCGGGACTCCCTGATGAAGTACGTAAGGGAAACCAGGAAAAGTTTATCCGTGATGATGTTGCTGTTGTCGTCGCCACAATTGCCTTCGGCATGGGAATTGATAAACCAAACGTTCGCTACGTTATTCACTACGATCTACCAAAGAGTCTGGAAAATTATTATCAGGAAACAGGACGAGCAGGTCGTGATGGTCTTCCCAGCGAATGTCTTTTTCTTTATAGCTATGGAGATAAATTTTCCCAAGAACGATTTATCCAAATGATGTCCAATCCAGCTGAACAAAAAATCGCCTATGCACAACTCCAGCGAGTCATTGATTATGCCCAAAGCAAACTTTGCCGCCGCAATCTCCTCCTTCAATACTTTGCCGAAGAAACAAAACAATCAAACTGTGCTTCATGTGATAACTGCACAGTAATAAGAGATACATTTGACGGGACAGAGCTAGCTCAGAAAATCCTCTCCTGCATCTACCGGGTTCGAGAACGCTTTGGCATTTCCCAAGTCGTCGGTATACTCACGGGATCGCAAGCCCAAAAGATCCTGCAATATAATCATCAAACTCTCTCCACCTACGGCATCATTACGGATTATTCCTCCCAAGATCTGAAAATGTTTATCTATGAACTAGTCCAAGATGGCTACTTAAAACAAACCCCTGATCAATTTGCTATTTTGCAACTCACACCAAAAAGCAGAGCAGTATTGCTGGGGAAAGATAAGATTTTACTCACCAAACCTGCAATAAGAATCAGCAATCCGCAATCAGCAATTAGAAATAGGAGACAAACCTTTGACGACACGAATATGAACAGCCAACTTTTCAATCGACTGAGGGCACTAAGAAAACAACTAGCTGATAAGAAGAATGTCCCACCTTACGTTGTGTTCTCCGATGCCACCCTCAAAGAAATGGCAACCGCTCTACCGAAGACCAAAGATGAATTTGCTAACATAAAAGGAGTAGGGGCACAAAA
>CAMPGJ010000024.1 GCA_946885425.1 uncultured bacterium | reverse complement strand
AGCTTATCATATTACACAAAATAAAAAATTAATGGAAGAAACACAACAAACATTAATTGAAGTGAAACCTAAATACATAATCACACTTGCAGAGACACCTCCTCTACCATTTAGTGTTCCTTTCTATACTGTGCGGTTTAATCGTACAGGAGCAACAATCTATGAAAGAAATTTTTAAACACGTTAAAGGAGACAAAATTATTAAATGGGGATTAAGTACCGTTGTGATTATTATCATAGTTGAAATCGCAATAGTAGCAATTTTTTATTTTTCTCTTCCCCCCGTTATTCCATTATTTAATCAGATGCCTTGGGGAGAAAGCAGATTAGGTACAAAACCTGCAATCTTTCTTCCAACAATGATAGCTGTGGCATTTCTTATCCTTAACTTTTCGCTTATAACTCGCCTCTATGAGAAAATACCTCTTGTTTCTCGTATGCTATGCATCACGACACTCCTCATCGCATTACTCTCTTTTATCTTTATTGTTCGAACAATGTCCATTATATTATAATGATAAACTTTCCTGACAGCAGTCTTGTCACTATACTTCCCTTATTAACAGCGTTCCTCATAACGGTTCTTATCACTCCTGTTGCAATAGTCTTCATTAAAAAAATAGGACTTCTCGATGACCCTGTGATCCATAAGCATTCCGCAATTATTCATAAAACCCCTATACCACGAGGTGGAGGACTGCCATTATTCCTTGGTGCACTTCTTTCAAGTCTCATCTTTATTCCTTTTAACCCAACGGTAACTGCTATATTCTTTGCTTGTTTCCTCGCGCTCGCAATTGGGCTCATCGACGATAAACTAAATGCTCAATCAAAAGATGTTTCACCCTATTTGCGGTTTTTGATCAATATCCTTACTGCTGTCATTGTTGTAGCCAGTGGAGTAAGTATTCATTTTATTACAAACCCATTCAACGGAGGTCTGATCCATTTTGATGCTATAAAGCTCGCCCTACCCTACCTTCCTTACAGTTTAGTATTATCTGATGTCATATCAGTTCTTTGGCTCATCTGGGTTATGAATATGATCAATTGGAGCAAAGGTGTTGATGGACAAATGCCTGGTATTGTCGCTATTTCAGCAATTATTATCGGAATCTTAAGCCTTAAATTAAACCCAGCAGGAACTGGAGATCTTATTGACGCCAAGCTTTCATTTATTATTGCGGGCTCGGCTTTGGGATTCCTGGTATTCAATTTTTACCCAGCAAAAATTTTCCCCGGCTACAGCGCTACATCACTGTATCTACTTTTGGGTGTTGTATCCATCTTATCAAGTGCAAAGTTAGCAACAGCTATTCTAGTCATGGGCATTCCAACTGTTGATGCAGCATTTACTATTATCCGTAGAATAGCAAATAAAAAATCGCCATTTCATCATGATAAAAAGCACCTTCACCATATACTACTTAAATTCGGTTACAATCAAAGACAAATTGCGTTATTCTACTGGTGTATCTCCGCGATATTGGGTATAATTTCATTAACACTTGAAAGTAAAAGTAAAATCTTTGCTATTATTATGGTGGTAGTCATTACTGGGGGAATATTATTATTCCTCCATACTATAAGTGATAAGTCGACATCTGAAGAAAAAAAATGAAAAAACGACTCCGTGACATGTTCCGTCTCTTAAGGCCAAGGCAATGGATTAAAAACTTTGCTATCTTTGCAGCCGTTCTCTTTAGTGGAAAGCTTTTGGAAATTAATACTCTTATAGACGCACTCTATGGTTTTGTAATTTTCTGTGCTATATCATCAGCCATCTATGTTATTAATGACATTTTTGATAGAGAGAAAGACAGACTACATCCTTTCAAGAAATTTAGACCTCTCGCTAATAAAGATATTCCACTGAACCTTGCTGTTGTTATTGCAGCCACTTTAGCATTAGGTTCGCTTATTTTTAGTTACTTAATTAGTCCTGGATTTTTTGCTATCACCCTCATATATTTTCTAATGCATGTTGCTTATTCAGCCGTTCTTAAACATATAGAAATTGTTGACATACTCACACTTGCTGGTGGATATATTCTTCGGGTTTTTGCAGGAGAAGTGCTGAGTGGATATCATATCTCTGCATGGTTATTACTCACTGTTATCTCACTATCTCTCTTTCTGGCTATTGGTAAACGCCGTTCTGAATTAACGCTCCTTTCACATCAAACAGCAGCGAGTGCAATAATTGCTACAAGAAAAACACTTTCTCATTACAATGAAAAAATGCTTGATGTTTATCTTTCAATATTTGCGACATCAACATTTATATCTTATGCTCTCTTCACATTTCTTGAAAATCCCACTGGGCTCCAACTCGCTACAGATCTTTTTCCTGACCATATGATAGGTACCGTTTTGCAAAAGAAATGGCTTATGATTACTATTATTCCTGTGGTATACGGACTGATGAGATATCTACAAAAGATCTATGAGAAACATGAAGGAGAAAGCCCTGAAAGAGTCCTTTTCTCAGATCGTCCACTTTTAACTGCGGTAGTTATCTGGACCTTCCTCACGATATTAATTCTATATTTTATATAAGCCCGCTTTTATTCTACAGGTTCCATTTGAATTTGAAGTGCGAAGTGAGATATTCTTGATCTTGAATTTTGACACCTTGAATACTTGAAGTGGGGCGGTTCAAAGAATTCCATCCGTAAATAGACAATGGAAGATCTAAGAAGCTATTGCTTTTTAGCATATTCTGAACTTATCCACCCCAACTGACCATTAGCCAATTTTATTTGATACCATCCGCTTTGTTCGTCAACAAAGGGATAAGAATCGCCAGGTATAGCACGTCCAATCTCCTGAGAGTTTACTGATGCGTCTTCTCTCACACGGAGGAAACCGGTGGGTGTATTTAGAATAAGCACACTACTCACCTCTTTTGTTGGAGTAGGCTCATTCTTATTATTCTTTTTTGCTTCAGTTGGCTCTGGCGTAGGCGTTAAAGTTTCTGATGGTGCTAACGTAGGCTTGAAATAGCTATTTGCAGCTTCTGCATCCACGCTCAGATAACTAGCAACTGTTAACTTATACCCCATCGGCGTACGAATCCTGACTGTCTTCTCTTTATATCCATCTTTCTTAACTTTGAGTACATGATCAGATTCTGTAGGATCTTTCATGAGGACCGGGGTTGAGCCAATTGAGCTCCCATCAAGTAAAGCTGTTGCACCCTGGGGAAAAGACACAACAAGCAATTCTATTTTTTTCTTATCGTCTAGTGGTGTGAGTGAAATAATACTTCCCTCAGAAGTTGAATTTTTACCAAATTTCCGGTCAACAACAGTCAAAACTGAATCAGAAATTGTAACTTTCTCTTGAAATTCCGAAAGCCCTTTATTAATAGGGACGAGACGTATTGTATAGTTCCCGGTAGGAAGCATGTCTGCTGATTCACATTTACAAAGAGGTGTTTGCCCGAGGTACCTATCATTTAGATATACTTTACTATCCGGAGCAGAAGTAACCTGCAACGCCCCCCGAGCCCCCTCACGCGCTTTGCTGATATACACAGCACCAAGGATAAAAACAATTGCAAGAAGAATAGAACAGAAGATAACAAAAACCAACTTTTTCATGCTGAAGGATATAGTTACTATATCACAGCCATTACCCTAGTGGCAATAAAATATACCAAACCTTTACTTTTTTACTCTTAATTCCCTTTCTATGATGGGTTTGAGTTTCTCAATAGCTATGTAGCGATGATTATATAATTTCATTTCTTCTGGGGTCAGATCATTTTCGTGATAAAACTTTCTTATTTCTGGAAGATAGAAAAAGGAACGATATGGATATCCTTCCAAAAGACTCATTTCTGGCTCGCGTGTGATAAATCCTTTTACTAGTCCTTCTACACTAAATATCTTCCCATCCGGCAGCGCAAACGATATAACAGCTCTAAAAAGAGCATTCCGGTTATCATCAGGCAAATCTTTGGCAACTTTTTTCAGGTGTTCTACCAATTCTTCATCAGTCGCATCATGTCCAACCCACCGGCGTGACTTAATTCCAGGTGCGCCTCCCAGCGCTGCTATCTCTAACCCACTATCATCTCCTATCGCGGGGAGATTTGCTAACTTGGCATAAAACAAAGCTTTTTTTTGGGAATTTTCTTCATACGTTCCTCCATCTTCCTCAACGTCATCGGTAATACCAACATCAGATAATGAAACAAGCTCTACTGGCAGATCAGAGAGGAACTCACGCAATTCATTGATTTTCCCTTTGTTTTTCGTGGCAATTAGTAGTCTTTGCATAACGTATGTAGTGGCGCGATTTATCGCGATTTAGCAATAGTAAGAACCGTTCTACTGTTAAGTCGTCATGAATGACGCCACTACAGTTTATTTAAATTTCATTAAAACGATTCTTAACAAACTCCTTATCCAAGGACAAAATCAGCCATGCGGCTTTTGGTCCTGAATCTCTACCAATGAGTGACTTATAAATTGCTCCAAAAGTATCCTTGCCTGTCATCCCCAATTCTTTTCCTAATTCATAAATTCTTGTTTGAAATGTTTCTCCATCCCAATTCTTATCTAGCTCATCAGAAACAGTGTGCAAAAATTTCTTTTGCTGCTCTGAGAGTTCTTTTGCTACTTCAGGTAATTCTTTTTGTACCAAAAATTTTTCCGATTCCGGCGCATATTTTTCTATCCAAACCCGTGCATATTTTGCCCATTCTTCTAAACCCTCTTCTTTAATCTTCTTTTCCATATTTGGCATTTGTACCCACTGAGCCAGCACAGAAAAGCGAACTGACGGAGGAGATTTTTCATCACCAATTTGTGATAGTTCAAATGCCCTATCTTTCTCTTCAGCGGCTTTTTGATACTCATCATATAATTTCGGGATGATCAATGTATTTTTTGGTTCAAATTCAACAGCCCGATTCGGCTCTGTTTTAATCATCAAGAATCGTGCTAACTCAGGGCTCAATACTTCCAACAATTCTTCTCCAGTTAATCCAAGACCTTTAGAGGAAGACATTTTCTTTCCACCTGAAAGGAAAAATTCATACGCTATCCCGAATGGTGGCTCCTGATTGAAAACTTCTTTGAGAATATTTGAAGCAATTTCGAATGATCCACCTGCTGACATATGATCTTTCCCAGAACCCTCAATGGTCACACCAAAGGTATACCATTTAACAGACCATTCTGGTTTCCAAGGCATTTTTGCATTACCATCAAAAGGAGATATTTTTCCTGTTGTTCCACAGCCTTCTGCCCATTTCACCAAATCAGGTAAACAAACAAATTCGACTTCTTTACCATCCCATCCAATTACTTTTGTAGTTCCTAACTTTCCACATTGAGGGCAAATTACCTGGAGTGGATACCAATTTTCTTTCACCGGTTTTTTATACATCTCTTCATATACATGTCTGACTTTATCGACATTATCCAGCATAATACGAATCCCTTCATTGTAAACACCTTTTTTATAATTTTCGGATGCCAGATAAATATCTGCTTCAATCCCCAATGTATCAAACATGACACGCATCCGTTTGCCAAAATAATCTGCGAATGTTCCATGTCCATCAGGAGAAGGTGCCATAAATACAGGGACACCCATATATTGTTTATGCGACTCTTGAAGATCTTCGGGTAACCCATCAATAGGATCAAAATCATCGAACCCAAATGACCATGTAGCATTAGCACCCTTCTTTTTGAGGATTTTATATAAAGTATCATGAATAACAGGACCTTTCAGCCCACCCATATGTACAATACCAGAAGGAGTCCATGCATCATTGATCCACTCTTTACCTTGCCTGCCGGCAGGCAGGCCAGATCTATTTTTAATTAATTCGTCAGCCCAAAACATAGTTCAATTATACACTAATCATTTATATAGTCACTCGTTCTTATTGCCTTATAGTTACTTTCATCTAAAGGCTTTTCCTCTCTTATATCCTTTAATTCTTTACCAAGCGTCCTATGCGCTACCATACCAACTGCCGCGCCTAAAGCGTCATCTTCTGTTCTCCCAATACCTACAGTTTCAGAAACAATTTTACCTTCACTATTTTTCGTTAATGAATAAGCAGCATGAGGACCACGGTCATTTCTCTTTGCATCAAAAATAACACTAATATATCGTCCATTTACCTCAGCAGCAATTGTAGGATTTGTCACCAATTCTTTTTTTATTTCTGGGGTTATTATCCCCCATTGTCTGTTAATTTCACTCATATATATCTCCTTTCTTGCCCATAAAAAAACCCCTCTTTCAGGGGCTCATTTCTTTATTGTTTGTGCAACAAAGAACCCCTCAGGAGGAGTGCTTCTTTGCCTTTTTAACGATTACTGCAAGTCTATTCATATAGTTCTTTGTCATTGTAACAGAGTTACTGGACTATTTCAACTTCAACTTCCGGTGAAAAACCAAATGTATCATAAACTCTTTTCTGTATTTCAGAAATTATCGCTTTACTATCACTTGCTTTAGCTCCCCCCAGATTAACGATGAAGTTTGAATGTTTTGGAGATACTTCCATGCCGCCTACTTTATAACCGGTTAACCCCAAACGTTTTATAATGTATCCCATTGAAAATTTCCCATGCCACTTCCCATCAACCAATTCTTGCGTCTCAGGCCAAACAGATAGTATCTTTGCCACATCTTCCTTAGTATGAATATTCTTAAAAACAGATCCGCAGGTGGGATACTCAATCGGATGATTTGTCTTACGATAGTCAACACTCTTTTTATAAACTTCTTTTGCTTTTTCTAATTCTTCAGCATCTACTTTTTTAAATTGAAACAGGGCAGAAAGTACAATGAGATTTTTCTTCTCTTTTACAATGCTATTTCTATACGAAAAATGAAAATCTTCACGTCCGATTTCATATGTCTCATATCCACCATCCTTCATTTCCAAAACTTCAGCGCTGATAAATGAATCTTTAATCTCTCCTCCAAATGCCCCGACATTCCCCCGCACTCCGGCTCCCACTGTACCAGGTAAACCTCCAGCCCACTCAAGACCAACTAAACTATTTTCAAAACAAAATGTAATAAGATCGTCTAGAACTACTCCTCCAAAAACCTCAATCGCGTCCTTGTCAATAATTTGTAGAGAATTCGTTTTATCGGTTGTAGAAATTCGCATGACAAGCCCATCAAAATAATCATCAGAAAAAATAAGATTGGATCCCAGCCCACAAATAAAGATTCGCTGGGGCTTATTTTCTTTAATAAAATCAAACGCCTGCAAAACATCTTCTTTATTTTCCGCGAAAATATAATATTTGGCCTTACCTCCAACTTTATACCAAAGTATTTCTGATAATGGATAATCGTTTTTTATAGTCATAATTCAATCTGAATATCTAATGCCCAAATCCAACGTCCAATTTATATCTCTCTCGTCATTTGATATTTGAAATTTGATATTTGGCATTGGATATTATTTATTCTAACTCTGCTTCCGCTACTAACTCTTCTGGCAACCTCAAAAGGCCTTCATCCAAACGTTTTTGATCAAGAAAATGAGCAATGAATCCTACAGAGCGGGAAAGAATAAAAAATGCATTAAAAAACTCAACTTCAGTAAGTCTCAGTAGCTCTTTTTCATCCAAGCCTTCTTTTTCAGATAAAATATCCAAAAGCACACAAGCAATTGCTCCATCAACATTGAGAATTAAATTACTTTTTTTTGCTGTTGTTAGTTTCTCTACTGAAAGAGCAAAGATTGTAAAACGACTTTGTGATAAATTCTCTGCAAAAGACTTAATTTTTGCTACTCGCGGATCAGGAGCATCTGATCTATATTTTTTATGTCCAATACCAGAAATATATTGCCGTTTACTTGCAAAATCTTCAACGAAATCCGATGGACTCCGGCTTTCTTGTACGCCGCTTAACCAATTAATCGCTGCTTGATTAATCGCTCCACCAAAACGCGGTCCAATGGTGAGCAATCCTGAAGATAACGACGATACAAGATCTCGTCCAGCCCGAGCAGTAACAATAGTATTCATAGCACCCGAGACAGATGGTCCATGATCAACTGATATACGCAGCACAAAATCAACAAAATTTTCTAATTCTTTTGATTTAATTTTCCGACCAAGAAAAAGAGATGCAACAATCGATGCAAATGAGTCGTTATTTGCTAACTGCAATAAATCTTCTCCCAACAAATATGGTTGCCCATCTTTCTGAGAAAATATGCTTGTGGTAATAAGCGCAGGTTGTCTTTGAGCCATATCCTCTCCAATTGTAGCATAGTCCTTTTCACCAAACGGACTACTTTCTATTCGTTTGATCATATTTAAAAATTCTGAATAAGAGTCAGATGTCTGCACTCCAGCTTCTTTGAGCATCTGCCTTTTCCCTCCTGCTGTCTCCTCTTGTTTTTGGGCTAGGGCTTTTGCATGACCGAATTGCGGAGGATTTTCAAACATTTCGGCGACTGATCCTGCGATATAACAAATAACAGGTTTTGTAACCTGATTGGTCTTTATAAGCTCAGCAATATCATATTCATCAGTTCCACCTAATTCACCAAAATAAACGATCGCTTTTGTCTGGGCATCTTTTTCTGCAGCAAGGAATGCATTATGAGGTGTAGTCATCGGAAAGCGCTCACCACCAAATGAAAGAGAAAAAGAAATACGTTTACCATATTGAATAACTGTATTAATAATCTCATTTGTCATACCACCTGATGAAGAAAGTACAGCAACAGTTCCCTGAGTAAATAAATTCGCCTCAATAAGCTGCTTAACATCTACACCCCCAATTGGACCAAGCTTCAACATGCCGGGGATTAGAAGACCAATACTTGAAGGACCAATTAGAAATATATTGTTCTCCTTAGCTTTTTGATAAAGAGAGAGTGCATGCTGCTCGGGGACATTTTCTGCAAAGATAACTCCACCTAAAAGATTTGACAATGAACCCATGATCGCTTCTGTTGAGGAAAAGACTCTACGACCTGAAGATAAATTGAGAAAAAGATTGATATCTTTTTTTATTTTCTCAGGCAATTCATCAAAAGAAGCATGGACTGGGATAAGAATTTCTTTTTTACCAAAAAAATATCTCTCAAACTTACGTCCTGTGGCGATAATAACCTTTATAGAAGGATTCTCTTTTCCAGACAAAAAATCAAAATCTAAAATTGATTGAATAATGGCAGGATAACTACCTACAGTTATAATACGCGCTTCTGTATTTCTTAGTTTATTGATATCTAACATAGATTATTTAATTATCATCCTCACGAACGCGGAGATCCAGTAGTATAAAAATCTACCCTTTTATAAGGAAGAATTATTTGTACCTTCTGGATTCCCTGTTCAAAGGAATGACACTTATGTTTATAAATTCTCAACTGCCATATTCACAACATCAGGTAATGTTATTCTTTGATCTCCAACAAATCCGTACAATTTATTTTCTTTCAAAAATTTCTCCATCAATGCCAGTCCCTCTTGCTGATGAGGGCCTCCACGACGAACAAATACCTTCACTTGCTGTCTTAGCAAATCCCCTTTTTTTTCATCAAGTGCCTCAATAATACCCTTAAACGTTGTACTTATATTCGTAAAATTTGCCACTCCACCACCTATAAGTAACACTTTTTTTGCTGATGATGATTTAAGAAGCAATTCCAAAATATTCTTTGTATAGATATATACCTCCTGCGCATTTGGATTTCCACTATATTCTCCATAGTTAGCAATCTGTTTTCCAAATCCTAAATTGTATACTTCATCTGCCAAAACAATACTTGCTCCTCCACCGGAAAGCAACAAGAAAATTGAGCCATTTGGATTGAGGACTGATATATTAAAAGATGCCTGACTTTTTTGAGAAAGTAAGATGATATTTTTTTCTTCATTTGTTGCGTCTTGCTCCGTTCCGGCTCGAAAATCTTCTTCTGTCCATCCTTTCTCTTGAATAAAAAATTCTCCGGTGCTATCTACCTCTGCCGCAATATCTAAAAAGTAAAATTTTTCATTTTCGACTACCAAAGGATTTATTTCGAAAAAGGAGAAATGATACTTGCCGAACAGTTCCAATAATTTATCAATAATATCTTCTTCTAAATTAAAAGCTTTTGATATTTCTGCAAGATTTGATACCTTTGATTCTTCTGTCAATATAATTTTCTGAATTGATTCCTGGCTCTCCTCTACGTCAATTCCTCCTTTTTCAGAATATAAAATTTGCAATCCTTCTCTGATCCGTTCAATAGATATGTATTTTTCGGAAGACCGCTCATGAGGAACAAAAGGTTCAACCAGAAAATGCTTATAGCCCTCTTTTGCAAATTTTTGAATATCCTCACTTACTTCCTGAGCTGTTCTATTTATACCTACTAATCCTTTCTTCATCCGCTTTTTCACTCCCTCATCAACCTTTACAACATAGCGAGCATGGTCATCAATGGTACTAAGATCAAAAGAACGATCCACAGATATTCCTCTATAAGGAATTTGTAAAGTTTCCCCAAGTAATGTTTTTGCTTTCCACTCACTTATTTTTTTCCTCGCCATATTTAAATATTTTAACATACATATGAGATATGAACATTTTTATGCTAATAAAGTTATATTAAAAGATATTGTCTATAAAAAATTAAATCAAAATTGCTATAATCGATGAGTACTATGCTCATATACCGGCTCTTCTCAATAACAATTTTTTTAGGAGCTTTTCTTCTTTTCCAAATCCAACCGCTTATCGGCAAATATATTCTCCCTTGGTTTGGTGGAGCATCATTTGTTTGGATAACTACATTGCTTTTTTTCCAAGTTCTTCTCCTTGCCGGGTACCTTTATTCATATCTATTAACTAAACTGCCATTAAGATTCCAAACGTTTATTCACCTTTTTACTATCTCTACCGGACTTATCTTTATCTATTTTGCTTTTACTACATGGAGCACACCGTTGACTCCCGACTTATCATGGAAGCTACCTGACACATTCTCTCCTACGGTACAAATTCTCCAAATTTTAACAATAAGTGTAGGGCTTCCTTACTTTATTCTCTCGATTACAAGTACTTTGCTCCAAAAATGGTACAGTAACGTAAATCATAAAAAAACACCCTATTCTTTATACTCTATATCCAATGCTGGCTCTCTTTTAGGAATAATTGCATATCCATTTTTAGTAGAACCGCTGCTTCCTATTAAAAATCAAGCCAATTTTTGGTCGGTACTCTTTATTCTTTATAGTATCCTTATAGTTCTTGCTACCATCCTTATAATTAAATCCAATAAAAAAATAAAAAAAACTTCGGCTGCCACTGTACGCCTGATTCTAAGCAAAGTTCCACGCCGTACCGCATTTGCCTGGCTAGCTCTGCCGGCCGTATCTTCTATCATGCTCAGCAGCAGCAGTAATCAGCTTACCCAAACAATTGCGCCCATCCCATTTCTTTGGTTACTACCTCTGGGAATATATCTTTTTTCTTTCATACTCTGCTTTGACCCCCGGCATAAATATATGAAACAATTTTATGCGTGCGGTTTCCTAATCTCTATCCCAATAATTTTAGCTATTCTCTATAGTGGCGGATTATTGGGAATATTCCCAGAGATCTTCATTTATTCATTATTCCTCTTTTTCTGCTTCATGCTATGCCATGGTGAGTTGTATGATAAAAAACCCGAACCAGCTCATCTCAATCTATTTTACTTACTTATCGCACTTGGCAGCGCGATAGGATCGGCTATAGTTGCCATTATGGCTCCTCTATTATTTAAAGGATTATTTTGGGAATTTCTTCTTGGATTATTTCTCAGCTCACTTATCGCCGCCTTTGCGCTTTTACAAAACAAACAATCATTTCTCTCACGCATCAATTTCTTATCAGAAAAAGAACGTACTGTTTTTATCTTTACTGTACTTACCGCTTTCTTCGTCTTTATCAGTCTTCTAAATTATGCTGTTCAATCATCTTCAACCATTGGAATTTGGAGAAATTTCTATGGCACAATCAGGGTTAGCAGAGATGTAAAGGATAACTATACAATACTATGTATATTAAATGGAAAAATTAATCATGGATGCCAAATTGAATCAGGACCTCTACACAATAAACCAATTATTTATTATGGTGATAAAAGCGGCGTAGGGCTTGGAATGAAAAGCATCCAAGAGCGAGCTGCTAAAAACGGACAAAAGAATATCCGCATTGGGATAATCGGACTTGGAGCCGGAAATCTTGCAGTCTTTGGAAAGAAAGGAGATTATGTAAAATTCTATGAG
>CAMPGJ010000023.1 GCA_946885425.1 uncultured bacterium | reverse complement strand
CCTCTTCCTTCTGATTCGGAAGTAACTTGGTCATCTTCCTGAAGGAACATGTGAACGATGCGGCGTTCCCATGATCTAAGCTCGCTAAGTACCTGTTCTCTGTTCTCTTCAAGTGCTTTTTCTTTCATCTGTACCGCTAGCTTCTCAAGGTATTCAACCCTGTTCTTCTTATAACCGTCAACTTCGATAGAAACTCGGCGGAATGTACCAAGTTTCTTTGCAATTGCCAGAGAAAGGATAAGCTGCAAAGATTCAAGTGCTTCCCCGTGATATCCGATCACCAATCCTGTATCCTTGGTATCCATGAGGACGTTAATTGTCTCATTTTCTTCTTCTACAGAAAATGTTCCATCTAATTCAAGAAGAGCAAATAATTGCTCAATAACACCTTCTACTTTTTTTAATTCTTCTTTATTCATAATTAACTTTTTTTATTTAAAAATTTAGCCCAGTCGGTTAAACCGCCCCAACCACCAACGAGGTACTGCTGTATGATACCAAAAATTGTCAAAGTATTCCAGTACAAAGATAGACCAAACGGAAGGGTAAATGCAAAGAACCCAATCATCAAAGGCATCATGTACAGCATTTGCTTTTGGAGTGAGGTTGCAAAATCTGGTTCTTTGCTTTTTCCATCAGCCGGCACTGGTGCGTATGGAGCAACAGGAACAGATGCCATCATCATCTTTGACTGGAGAAGCTGTAGTCCACCAGTTATAACCCCAACGAGAACAATACCAACACCGACAGTGGAAAAAAGTTCTCCTGGAGTTTTTCCAAGCGGGATACCAAAAAATGTCATGTCCCACAAATGAGTAAGGCGCAAACCGACAACGTATAACTGATTATTAACCTCTTCCGGAGTTTTTAAATGCACTGTCTTTATTAAGACGTTATAAAGGGCTATAAAGAAGGGGATCTGCACGATGGCTATCAAACATCCTGAAGCCGGATTAACCCCATGCTCCTTAAAAAGTTCCATCTGTGCCATTTGCTGCATCTTCATATCATTTTTGTGCTTTTCTTTAATTTTATTAATGTGCGGCTGCAGATCCTGCATTTTTTTCTGCTGTTTAATGCTTATGTGCATAAACGGATACATGAGGAAACGCACAACAATCGTCAGAAGAATAATCGCAAACCCAAGAGCGTAAGGGATATGGAACCACATTAACAACTGATAACAAGCCACCAGTATGTTGAGCATTGGTTGTATAAATATAATATTAAAAATATCCATATGATTTTGAGAAGGGCTGGCAAGAGAGAAGCCTTTTCACTGCTAAAACTCCACCACGAAGTATACCATACTCTTCAATCGATTGCTTAGCGTATTCTGAGCAGGTAACAGAATAACGGCACACAATCTTCACTCCCAAGAGTTGATGTAAGAATGGAGAAACAAAAAGTTGATATCCTGAAATTATTGTTATAAATAAACGCTTCATATTTTCCATTGTCCATTTACCATTTTCCATTGAATTTTCCATTCTAATATTTAACAATTGATAAATCGTAAATTAATGGCAAATGGAACCTGGAAAATGGAAAATTTAACGTTATGAACAAGAAGAATCAGAAAGTTGACGACATAGTTCCTGAAGAGGAGATTTTGTTTACCTCGCTAAGAGCCGGTACCTGGCCTGAATTTCAGGGTCAGGAGGGGATTAAGAAGGCTCTGCAGATAGCGATTGAGGCTGCGAAGAAGCGGGATGAGGCAATTGAACATGTGCTCTTTTACGGTCCTCCCGGGCTGGGAAAAACGACACTATCGCATATTATCGCCCGTGAAATGGGCGCCAATATAAGGATCACATCTGGTCCGGCTTTGGCACGTTCGGGTGATTTGGCTTCGATCCTGACTAATCTGGAAAAAGGGGATGTGCTTTTTATTGATGAAATTCATCGTTTGAACACGATGGTCGAGGAGACGCTGTATTCGGCGATGGAGGATTATGCTCTGGATATTATTCTGGGCAAAGGACCATCCGCACGGACGATGCGCATAGAATTGCCGCAATTTACCATTGTTGGGGCGACTACACGTGCTGGGATGTTATCTGCTCCTCTTCGTGATAGATTTGGGGTCATCCACCGGCTGAATTTTTATTCCCCAAAAGAACTGCAAACAATTATTCTGGGAGGAGCTAAAAAGTTAGGTATAACTATTGATCCCGAGAGCCTTCATGAAATAGCTCTTAGAGCCCGTGGAACGCCCAGGATCGCATTGAAGTTCCTAAAAAGGGTCAGAGACTATGCCCAAGTAAGAGGAAAGGGTTTAATCGATCAAGATGCGACCCGAGCTGCGCTTGCCATGTTGGAGGTCGATAGTGTAGGGCTTGATCCGCTGGATATGAAATATTTGGAAGCAATTATAAAGAAACATAAAGGAGGACCGGTGGGAATTGAGACTATTGCTTCAACGATCTCTGAGGACAGTGGTACGCTGGAAGATCTGGTAGAACCATATCTGCTACAACTAGGCTTCCTTAACCGCACTCCCCGGGGTAGAGTGGCCACTAAATCCGCTTACGAGCACCTGGGAGTAAAGTTCCCCGCGAATAAGGAATAATTTGTAACCCTGGATTCCCGCTCTTCGAGTCTGAGCCTGAGGCTCACCTCAGAGTCGAATGACCTTCCCGGGAATGACAAGCGCCTATCCCCTATAACCTACTGTGTCCCGCCGAAGCTTGGCGAAGGGGGAGCCCCTATCCCCTTATTTCAAATTGCCAAATGAAAGATTTCCCTAAAGAATGGGACGTAGGTGATGGTCAGCTGCAATAGCGCGATGAAAACTATGGTGAAAATTATGAATTTATTGCCCTTTTTGAGTGAGTGCCACCCAAGCCCGATGACGAGGAGCAAGTGAAGATAGATAAGTAGATTAAAGATGATTGTCCTTGCGTTCGTTTCAGGCATTGACTGAAGGAGGAAATGGTAAATGACTAACAAAAAGCCAGAGAGGCCAAAACCGACTAAACAAATAAGAGTCGAACGTTGTCTATTGAGAATAGGACTTTTTGGATCGCGCGGCTTATGTGATAGTACTGTCGGATCTTTGCTGCCTGTTGCTAAAGCGATTGCAGGCAGACTGTCAGTGACCAGGTTGATCCACAGGATTTGTGTGGGAAGAAGCGGGAATGGCATATGGAGGAGATTGGCAAAAAATACAAGAGAGATTTCAGCCAAATTACCGGAAATTAAGTACACAATTGCATTCATGATGTTCTTATAGATTATTCTGCCTTCTTCTATCGCGCGAATGAGCGTAGCAAAATTATTGTCAGCCAGGATTATATCGGAAGCTTCTTTTGCTACATCTGTACCCCCTTTACCCATAGCCACTCCTACATCTGCCTTTTTCAGCGCGAGTACATCATTGATTCCGTCTCCTGTAACACCTACGACATATCCTTGTTTTTGCAGAAGTGTGGCAATACGAAGTTTCTGGTCGGGTTTGGAGCGTGCAAAAATACGGGTTTTGAAGATAATAGAGGAAAGCTCTTCGTCAGTTAGTTTTTCCAATTCTTCACTTGTCACCACATCTTCATCCTTTTCGATTAGTCCGACTTCTTTAGCAATCGCCAGTGCAGTCATCTCATTGTCTCCTGTGACCATGCTGACGTGGATCCCGGCAGCGCGGGCTTTGGCTACAGCTTCTTTAATTTCTGACCGGGGTGGATCGTAGAGCGCGATAAGCCCGAGGAAGGTGATCCCTTTTTCCAGCTGTTTTCTGGTTTGATGTTTGCCGTGTTTTTCTATTTTGACTCCAAACCCTATGACCCGCAATCCCTCGCTTGCTGCATCATTTACTCGTTTTGTTGCTGACATTTTCTCTTCTTCGGTGAGTGTACTGTTGGCAATAATCGTTTCAGGTGCTCCCCGGACAAAAACATATTCTTTTGCATTGCGCTGCCAGACGGTAGTAATGGTCTTACTCTCAGAATCAAATACATATTCATCAATTACATGGCTATCAGTAGGGATGGGGGCTCCTTTTTGTTCCTTTGCCCATACCAAAAGCGCTCCGTCTGTCTGGTCCCCGACAATTTCATAATCACGGCCGTTGCCTTTTTCGATCAGAGATGCAGTATTACCCAGAATACAGCTCTCAATAAGAAGCGGCATATGTTCTTTATTTTTGAGCCAATATTTCTTAACTGCCATGGCATTTTTGGTGATTGTGCCTGTTTTGTCAACTAGGATGACTTGGATAGCACCGAGAGTTTCAACAGCTGCCATTTTGCGCACAATGGCATTTCTTTTGGCCATTCGATGGGTGCCAATGGCAAAAGCGATGGTGACTACGGCAGGCAACCCTTCTGGGATCGCAGCAAGTCCGATGGTTGCTCCTACCAGGATGAGGGGTATAATGTCCTGGTTTTGGAACATGCCTATGGGAATAATCAAGAACCCGATTCCCAGTGCCATGAACGCGAGCATTCTTCCCAGTCCGTTTAGATTTTTCTGCAGCGGTGTCTTTTCTTCCTGGATATTTTCAAGGGTGTTTGCTATTTGTCCAAAATTCGTCTTCATGCCGGTTTTATCTACGCGGAAGAGGCCATGTCCTTTTGTTGCGAGAGTTCCTAAGAAGACGCTTTCAGCAATATTTTTGATAACTGCCAGAGATTCACCTGTCAGAATCGATTCATCAACTTCCAGGTGAGTTGTTTCAATCAGTATCCCATCAGCCGGGATACGGTCGCCTTCGGCGACGATGATCAAGTCCCCAGGGACGATATCTTCAGCAGGCAGTTGCTGTTCTTTGCCGTCGCGGATGACGCGAGCTGTGGGGCTCGTATATTGTTTGAGTTTTTCAAGAGATTTTTGTGCCCGATACTCCTGAACAAATCCTAATACAGCATTAAGTATAACGATTGCCAGAATGAAGCCTCCATCAAGAAAATCTTTAAGGATGAATGCGAGGAGGGCGGCAATGGTAAGAATACCGTTGATGAGCGTTGGAAATTGTTCAAGAAAGATTTTGACAGCGGATGATTTATCCTCAGAACGGATAACATTCTTTCCATGCTCTTTTAGAAGCTCTTTAGCCTGATGTTTGGACAGTCCTTTTTCCATACCTTGATTAATCAAAACCCGAAATCCGAATATCGAAATACGAAACAAATTCAAAAAGATATAATATTCAAAATTCCAAACTATTCGGATTTTCTAATAATGGAACCAAAAATATTCATGAGCTCAGTCGCTTCTTGGCTAAGTTCTTGTCTTTCATTCTCAAGAGCTTGATTATTTCCACTATCAACCAATCTTAACCAAAACCTACTTTCTTTTGCTTCTTTCCTGCTTATTTTTATACGAATTATAAAATCTTTTTTGCTAAATGCTTCATTTGCTTCTATATAATTTGCCCCAACAGACCCAGAAGACCTTACTAATTGTTTCCCGTCCTCTGTATTTCCAATTGTTTTTGGAAGTTTCTTGACAAATACTCTGGAATTTTTTGCAAATAAAAATGTCCGTTCTTCAAGATCATAGTGTTTTGAATTTTCTGTCATTTTAATTTTGATATTGTTTCGTATTTCGGATTTCGATATTCGGATTTATATACCGTCCTGTTTAGGACGGTATTGTAGTGCTTCTGCCAGGTGGTTAGTAGTTATTTGATCCCTATCTTCAAGATCCGCTATGGTACGGGCGAGTTTAATAACGCGATAATAGGAGCGTCCTGACAGGTTCAGCGTTGAGACTGCTGTGCGCAGCATAGTGAGGCATTCATCCGACAGTTCGCAAAACTCTTTAATGGCTTTATTTGTTAATTCTGCGTTGGATGAGATTGCCCCCCCTTTGTATCGATTGGTTTGCTTGTCGCGTGCTTTTTGCACCCTTTCACGAATCTTTTCTGAATTTTCCACATCGCTTGTATCTTTTTCTGTCAATTTCTCTACTTTTACAGCCGGCACATGGACATGGATGTCAATCCTGTCCAGGAGTGGCCCAGACACTTTTTTCTGATAGCGTATGATTTGTGAAGGTGCGCAGGAACATTGGTGGGTTTTATCCCCAAGATATCCACATGGGCAAGGGTTTTGCGCTGCTACGAGCATGCATTTGGCTGGAAAAGTTGTTTTGCCATTTGCGCGTGAGATGGAGACGACGTTATCTTCAATTGGTTGTCTCAGGCTCTCTAATACTGAACGTGGGAATTCGGGGAATTCATCTAAGAAGAGAACACCTCGGTGGGCAAGTGTAATCTCTCCGGGTTTGGGATTGGAGCCTCCGCCGATAAGCCCAACAAGCGAAGTCGTATGGTGTGGAGAACGGAATGGGCGCTTGTGCATAACGCCGTCCTTGCCCAGGTTTCCTGCGATGGAGTATATTTTGGTCACCTCGAGTATTTCATCAAATGTCAGCCGGGGAAGTATAGAGGCAAGCGTCCGGGCAATCATGGTTTTCCCAGCTCCAGGAGGACCTTTTAAGAGAATATTGTGTCCGCCGGCAGCAGCAATTTCCATAGCTCGTTTTGTCTGATGCTGTCCTTTGATCTCCCGCATGTCATGGTCGAATACATGGTCGGAGCTGATATCAGCAAGGTTAATTGGAGGAAATTTCTCAATATTTTTCATTCCGGATAGATGATGGAAAAGTTTTGAAAGTGATGCAACGGGATAAAGATCAAGGTCCTGGATGATAGCTGCTTCGCTCGCATTTTCTGCAGGTAGAAAAAATCGTTGCATTTTCTCCTTTTTTGCCATGAGCGCCTGGACAAGTGCACCATGGATAGGTCTGACCCGACCATCAAGTGAAAGTTCACCTGAAAAGATCGCATCAGAAATATCAGCCCGCAATTGCCCTGAGGCTATAAGAATACCAAGCGCAATGGGAAGATCATACGATGGACCCTCTTTAGGTAAATCTGCTGGAGCCAGATTGACTGTTATCTTTTTAGGAGGAAAATCTGCACCGGAGTTGCGTATAGCAGAGCGCACCCGTTCTTTTGCTTCATCAACAGCTTTATCAGGAAGTCCGACGATGGTAAAAGATGGCAGTCCTTGTGCAGCAATATCAACTTCGACTTCGACCGGCACAGCATCCAGTCCAACGACTGCGGCAGAGATAACTTTCGCAAGCATAGATACATCATAGCAACTTTTGGTCCCCAATGTCATCTGGGCAGGTCTCGTTGACAAGAATTATTGTCGTATGTCATGCTTAGCATATGGATAAGGAAAATAAAGCTTCAGAGCCAGTAAGTCCTGCAGAAAAACCTGTTGAGAAATCAGTTGCTCCAAAGATGGAACCTCCAGCATCTGGCTCAGGGAACGCAGCTCAACAGCCTCCTCCAGAAGAGGTCATTGCATCGCCGAAGCAGTCTGCTTCTACCATGTGGCTACTAATTGCCGTAGCGGCTGTTGTAGCCGGAGCTGGTGGGTATGTGCTTGGAGGAGCTGGTACTCAAGCTTCAGAAAAAAATGATCAATCTCCTACACCTACTGTTATCCAGCAAGGAAAAAAGGTGAATACAAAAATTAAAGGAAGTATTAAGACTGATGCGCATGAGCTTGATTATCTTATTGTCGACGTTTCAGAATACGGTTCAGTGAAGGCAAAAAACCATGAATCCAGGTATATTTTAGAACCACAGGCAAATATTGAATATACGTATAGCTTCGATGAATTAAAGCCAAACATTCCTTATACGGTATTAATGCAGGGTTGTGCCGAAAAAGAACAAAAAACTACTTGTGCATTGAGTATGAAAGTTGTCACTTGTTCAGGCAGGATACCTGGGGGTGTGGTACAACAATGTCTAATTACCGGAGATGGAACAGCTGATTTTTTCCTTGATAAAAGTTTTACCGCTGAATTTTTAAGCCCAACATTGACACCTACTCCCACATCTGAGCCTCCTACTCCTACCCCAACTCCTTAGTCTGGCAGCCGACCCCTTGACAAGTGTATAAAAAGAGTACTAATCTATATATGTTGCCTTATGCATGAGGTGGACTTGCCAAAAAGGGTAGGGTTCTAGATAATCTATCTTTCAGGGACATTCGATAAACAAAAAGTATATCTTCTAAAAAAAGATATACCTAGAAAAGACATAAGAAAGTATGATTTAAATTAAATTTTAAATCAGATGATATTATGAAACTATCAAAACAAAAAAGGTCTGCCTAAAAAACAGACCTTTTTGTATTTTACCCCCCGTGTTACAATTAGCCCACATGGATCAGGTTGCGCAAGTTAAAGACAAAGTTGACATTATCTCCTTTATCTCCGAGTACATAACGCTCAAAAAAGCAGGCCGGAATTTCAAAGCTAACTGCCCGTTCCATAATGAAAAATCTCCCTCATTCATGATCTCCCCAGACAGGCAAACATGGCATTGTTTTGGTTGTGCTAAGGGTGGAGATGTATATACGTTTTTAATGGAATATGAGCGTATGGATTTTCCGGAAGCACTGAGGACACTTGCCAAGCGTGTCGGAATAGAGCTTATATCTTCAGCTCAAACAAGCGGATTATCCTCTCAGAAAGAGCTGCTCTATCAGATTAATAGTTTGGCAAAGGAATATTATCATTTTATCCTGACCAAGCATAAAGCCGGAGAAAAAGCCCGGGCATATCTGTCTGGACGGGGAACCGATGAGAAGATGATTGAGACATTTATGATGGGGTTCGCCCCCTTAGGTTCGGGATTATCAGCGTATCTGACGGGTAAGAAAGGATATAAAAAAGAGGATGTTATCGATGCTGGACTGGCTTTTGAGCGAAATGGCAGATTATATGATTTCTTCTGGGGGAGATTGATCTTCCCGCTTATCGACCATCGTGATAATGTTGTTGGTTTTTCCGGGCGTATTTTGGAGAACAATGATAATACTTCCAAATACATTAATACGCGTGAAACTCTGGTCTACCACAAAGGTGAGCATATGTTTGGAATAAACATTACAAAAGAAGCCATCAGACGCGAGAATAAAGTAGTTCTTGCAGAAGGTGAATTTGATGTGATTTCATGTTTTCAGCACGGTATCTCAAATGTAGTTGGTGTGAAGGGGACAGCGTTAACTGAAAATCAGGTAAATCTTCTCGCCCGGTATGCGGATAAAATAGCATTTTGTTTTGATGGTGATAAGGCGGGGCAGGAGGCAATAAAAAGGAGCCTTCCTATTGTTGAAAAAAAAGGATTGACCTCCACTGTGATAGCAATTCCCGGAGATAAAGATCCTGATGAGGCGCTCAAACAGGATGTCGCATCATTTAAAAAAGCTGCAGCAAATGATATCGGTATTTATGATTATTTATTTGATAAAGCTGTAGCAGCTGGAGATAAGACGACAGCAGAAGGCAAAAAAAATATTGCTACCAACTTGCTTCCATTTGTCGCAATGATCAGGAATGAGATTGTTAAAGAGCATTATATGCGTAAAATAAGCACTGTCCTTGAAACATCGTATGAAAGCATAGCAAAAGAATTACAACGGCTAAGGATGCCGCAACAGCCCAAGCCAATAGTTGAGGTAGAGAAAGTAAAGCGGCTGAAGGATGAAATTCTAGAAGAATACTTATTGGCTTTGCTTGTTCAGGCTGAGAAACCTAAGCCACTCCTGGAAATGACAGAGTCGATGCTTTCTAGCTTTTTACCGCAAGAGCGGGCGTATCAAAAGATTCTTGCCCAACTTCTTAAGAAGGCTGAAACACTTGAAACGCATGCATTTGCAAAAAGTCTGCCTACAGAATTAGTTCAAACTTACGATACTTGTTTACTTCTACCGTTGACTCAGTTCTCCGATGAAAAAAAATTGCTTGAAGAGGTAGAAAATACAGCCCAAAAACTTAAAAAAATCTACATTCAACAAAATATGAAGAAATTAGCAGGAGAGATAGACGCTGTAGAACAGGATGATGAAGGCAAAGCAGAAGAATTGAAGCGAACATACTCTGAATTGGCAAAACAATTGGATGTAAAAGAGTCATCCTGAACTCTCTTCAGGATCTAATGAATATTTATTAGATGCACCCCAAGAGTACTTGCTACACAGTAGCGGCGCTGACTAAATTCAGCATGACATTTCTTGGTAAATGACGAATATTTTATTTCTCAACTCTCCATTCTCAACTCTCAGCTCCGTAAATCCTACAGGTTGCGTGTATTGTATAATATGATACAATATAGCCATGTCCCAAAAATTACCGACACCGCTTGTTGATATTGTTGCGTCCGCAAAAAAACGCGGCTACATTACTCAGGATGAAATTCTGGGAATTTATTCTAAACCAGAAGAGCACATCGAAGAGCTTGATACGCTTTACGACAAACTCATGCATTCCAGCGTTGATGTGTTTGAGTCAGTCGCCCAACAGCAGGAAGAACAAAAGCCAATCGAAGATTTAGAAAAAGAACTTGAAGCGTTAACTGTGCTTACAGAAGGTTCAGTATCTGATCCTGTCAGGATGTATCTGAAGGAAATCGGCCGTATTCCTCTTTTGAGTTTTGATGAAGAAATCGAACTGGCAAAAAGGGTTGAAAAGGGTAGTGACGTAGCAAAGCAGAAATTGATTAACTCCAACCTTCGTTTGGTAGTATCTATCGCAAAGAAATATATCGGTCGTGGTCTTTCTCTCTTAGATTTGATTCAAGAGGGGAATCAGGGTTTAATCCGTGCAGTTGAAAAATATGACTGGCGCCGTGGATTTAAATTTTCTACATATGCAACCTGGTGGATCCGTCAGTCAGTTACCCGCGCGATTGCCGATCAGGCAAGAACAATCCGTATTCCAGTACATATGGTTGAGAACATTAACCGCTTCCTCCGTTCTCAGAGAAAACTGATGCAGGAATTGGGTCGTGAACCTACTCCTGAAGAAGTTGCTAAAGTATTGGGTATTGAACCAGATAAAGCGCTTGAAATTATTAAAATTTCTCAGAATCCAGCCTCTCTTGAGGCTCCTGTCGGAGATGAAGAAGACAGCCGTTTGGGTGATTTCATTCATGATTCTTCCGCACCGACTCTGTTTGATTCAGCGTCACGTGAGCTTTTGAAGGAACAGGTTGATCAGGTACTTGGTACACTTTCTGATCGTGAAAGAAGAGTTTTGAAAGAAAGATTTGGTCTGGATGATGGTCGTCCAAAGACGCTTGAAGAAGTAGGACGTATGTTCCAGGTTACCCGTGAGCGTATCAGACAGATTGAAGCTAAGGCACTTCGAAAACTCCGCCACCCATCAAGGGGAAATAAACTTCGGGATTATCTGGTTTAAGAGCAATTGTTATATGGTCAGATGGTTGAATGGTTAAGGAACCATATAGCCATAAAACCATGTAGGCATTTATTTATATATCAGCCACTTTTTCTCTACTTCCTTTTGTAAATCGGCGTTTTGTGAGTGGGCTACCAAGAGGATGTGGCAGAATACGTCGGCGATTTCTTTATGGAAATCTTTGCGTAATTCTTCCGCTGTTTTCCCTTTTTTCCTGCCTTTGCCTTCCATCATGAGATAGCTTTGGATTAGCTCACCCATTTCCTCCTGCAGCTTGAGGATAAACCATTGTGAGTCCCGTTTGATTCCAAATTTTCTGGCATACTTTTTTGAGACCTCTTCAACGTCTTTTGTCAGGCTTATAATGTCCATAGTTAGGACTCATTCAAAACTGAATGAGTCTCAAGATTATATCACACCCTGTCTACTATAGGCAAAATTGCCGGATCTCTTTCGTATTCATCTTGTTCACTTTTTCTTCCGGCTTCTTCCTCCTTTACTTGCAAAGCCATACTGTGTGCGTTCGTCTGCACTTTTGCGTCTGTTGTAATCTCTGGGTTCATGCGTCAGCGTTTTAACCTCCATAGCCTGATAGTCATGAAAAAGTGATTCAACATCCAATGCTCCCGCATTGCTTGTGGGTACGGCTACAAGTATAGCTCCCTCTTTGATCCTTTCTTGGTATCGTTCTGCTTCTTCACGCGGCAGACCTAACCCCATAAGTGCACCAATAAGTCCACCGGCAATCGCCCCTGTTACTGCGCCTGAGGCAGCTGTAGCTGCTACGCCAGTTAACCCGAGCGCTGCTGCAATTGGTCCACCTACTAGAAGTCCTCCAACGCCGGGGATAGCAATTGCTGCGAGAAGTCCCATGATACCGCCTACGACAGCACCGGTTGCCATACCTCCCGCTGTATCTCCAATCACCTCGGCACCAGAAGTTTTATGCATTTCTGCTACGTCATCACGATCCCGCATAACAATTGAGACATCCCGTGGGTTATATCCCTCTGCCTGCAGGTCATTAATTAGGTGCTCTGTATTTGTTGTTGGTTCAAATATGCCCAAAACTGTTTTATTATCCATAAATGCTCACCTCCGTTCGCAACAATTAACAATTAACAATTAACA
>CAMPGJ010000022.1 GCA_946885425.1 uncultured bacterium | reverse complement strand
ATGGCTACATGGCTACATGGCTACATGGCTACATGGCTACATGGCTACATGGCTACATGGTTCTTTAACCATCCAACCATCCAACCATTTAACAATTAGTTTATATTCTTTCTTACACATCCCCAACATCCTCTTAAAGCAATATTTATATCCGTTATTTAATGTAGGTGCATGGAATATGATTTACGTGGTTTAAAAGTGGCGATTATGGCGACTGATGGGTTTGAGGAATCAGAATTGGTTGAGCCTAGGGCTGCTCTTGATCAGGTAGGAGCAGATACATTAGTCATTTCACCCAAGGATAGCGATTCCATTCAGGGTTTGAATCATACAGAAAAAGGAAAGAGTGTTCATGTTGATCTTCCATTGGAATATGCTAATCCAGATAGGTTTGATGCATTGTTGCTTCCTGGGGGAGCCTTCAATGCAGATAATCTCCGCTCAGAGCGCAGAGCTCAGGAGTTTGTAAAAAATATGGATAAGGATGGTAAGCCGATTTCTTTTATTTGTCACGCCCCATGGTTGCTTGTTTCAGCAGGTTTGATCCGGGGAAAAACATTGACTAGCTATTATACGATTCAGGATGATATCCGTAATGCAGGAGGCAATTGGGTAGATAAGGAAGTGGTAAGATATGCAAATTGGGTGAGCAGTAGGCAGCCTTCAGATATTCCAGAGTTTAATAAAGAGATGCTCAAGCTTTTCTCTGAGAATCTGCAGAGGAAGCACGGTAGTTACGTGGCCATGTAATTTGAATTGAGAATTGAGAAATTGAGAGTTGAGAGTTGAGAAAATAACTAAAGAATCGTCATTCTGGCGGCGTCCAGAATCTCTTAAAATTAAAATTAGGATTTCATTTCAAATTGAAAATTAAGCTATATTTATGAGGTAGAGGTGTTTGAGTTGATAAAGTCTTTTAGTTGCTTCACTAATCCGGCTTCTTCAGTCCTCATAGCTATTTCTTCAGTCCCTAATATTGCTCCGCTGTGGACGAAGTTGTGGGATCCGAACATGGCTACTTTATTATCTACAATGATGAGTTTAGCGTGCACTTTTGTTCTTTGGTGTACAATTTCTATGTTGAATTTATCCAGTTCATGTTTGCTGAAATTATAAAAAGGTTTGTAGGGGAGGGTTTGAAAGAGTTTATAATCTTTGTTGGAAGTAATAACAGTGATAGTTATTCCACGCTTTGAAGCTTTTATAAGCTCGTGTAATAAATCATGATCGGGGAGGAATTGCGATGCAAAAATAATTGTTTGTTTTGCTTGTTTAATACAGTCAATAGCTTCAGCATAAATGAGAGAGTCTCCAATTCTTCCTGCATCAATAAGAAGCTTATTCTTGGGGGTGCATTGAACAGAGTAATTGTCGGCTGGGCGATTATGGTTTACCTTGCCATATTGATGGGAGAGCGGGGCTATAGTAGATGTGTCAGTAAATTTCACCATAAAATCGATCCATCCCATGGCTACATCGAAGAGGTTAACTCCGCCAATCCAGGCTGCGCTATCATCAATTATAAAAAGCTTACTATGGTTTCTCCGGAGAATAGTTAGTGGGGAGAGCAAAAAATTAGGGATATTCGTGTGGGTAAATACAACACCATTTTTTGTCCATCGTTCTATCAAGGCACTGTTTTCTTTGTGTACTTTGGCCTTATATGCCCTTTTTGAAGGACTAAGCGGGGGAAGGACACTCAGATCATCATGGACGTATCTTCCCGCTACCCAATCAATAGTGACACGTACATCTAGTCCTTCTTTCGCTTTCTGAAGTATTATTGGTTCCAGCTTACTCAGAGCATTTCCTCTTTCAAAGATCATTGATTGAATAAAAATCCTTGTTCTTGCATGTTTTGCTTGACTGATAAAATCATCGAGAAATTGTTGGGGTGGTTGCACAGTAGGCATGAGAGTACTATATACCACTCCGCAATCATTTTGCAATAAGTTGTAATGCCTAGGCTTGCCCCCTCGTAGTTCTTTATTTAGAACCAAGAGGGGTCCGTTTGAGGCCAACAGCGGAGCTCTTTCTTACATAATTCTTATATTTATTTTGTATTATCCAATAAGTATATGATTAAGAAGATTCTTGTTGTTGATGATGATGAAGGGATTGTTGATGCGCTTTCATTGATGCTCGAAGAGTATGGATATGAGGTTAGTGCTACTCTGCGGGGTGAAGAGACTTATCAAAAGGTAAATAGGTTTAATCCGGATCTCATCTTTTTAGATATTCTTATGTCAGGAGCTGATGGAAGAATTATTTGCCAAAAGCTTAAGTCTGATGCCAAAACAAAGTCTATACCTATTGTTATGATCTCTGCTCATCCTTCCGCGAAGAGACATGCGCTCAGAGTAGGGGCAGATGGATTTCTGGCCAAGCCTTTTGAGACTGACGAGTTAATTGATCTTGCTGAGAAATACACCAATAATAAATTGAATTAAAGCTTCAAGTGATTTAAATCACGGCACTTTACCAGCAACCTGGTATACTTTTGCTAAAGGAGAATTATATGCCACATTGTGATACTTTAAATGGTCCAGTTGTATTAGCCGCCAAGAAGGCACTTGAATCAGGGAATATTAATTATGTACTTATTTGGTTACCTGCTGAGGCAGAAGGAGAAATAAAGAGAGTATTCGAAAAGGTTTTGGCTGCAAGAGAATATGGCAACGAAGCACAAGAAGCTGCCGATTTCTGGTTTTATGAAACTGCAGTCCGCTTGCACCGCGCGGGCGAAGGCGAAGGATTTACCGGCCTCAAGCCAGAAGGAAAGCTAGATCCTATTGTCCAACAAGCAGAACAATCAATTGGTACGGGTGATGCACATGCTTTTATTGATATGATTGAGGATAGTGTTGAAGAGGAACTGAAAAAACGCTTTGAACGCCTTGTTCAAACAAAAGACTATGCTGTTGATGATGTAGAAGCAGGGAGAAAATATATAGAGGCATATATCGGGTTTGTTGTGTTTTCACATCATCTGTACGAAGGATTGCATAAAAATCATCACTTGGACGAGAAGAGTAAACATGAGCATTAACCTCTTCTATATATACTCATTCCACATATTTTTAAAAAAGTGAGAGAAGTAATTGGATAAGCAAAAGAAGAAATCCAAATAATCCATCAGTATTGTTTACTCCTGTTTGTGCCGGATTAGGCAGAGGATCTTGTGCTGCAGGGGGTACATCTGAGATGGCTGGTGGTGCCGCAACACTTGGAGTAATACATGGTTGTCCTCCTAATGTGGCGAAAGCACATGTGGGATTTATTTCTTGCGGTTGAGTTGGTTGTGCAACTGTTGGTACTGGTTGTTCTGAAGGGAGTGAAATTGCTGTAGGATTTGGTGAGGGCGCTTGGGTAGGTTGTTGAATTACTTGCGTAGGGACCAGTGTAGTGGTGGGTGCTGCCTGAGCAAGTGCTTTGCCTGCGTCAAGCCTTCCATATTGCCAGGATGTTCCAGTACCTTGTATTTTCTCAGCAGTAGTATACATCCTCTCTATAGCAGCATCACGTGACAAACCTGTAGCTAAAAGAAGAGCCAGTACGCCACTCACTTGAGGTGCCGCTTGAGATGTTCCGGAATAAAAGTCATAATTTCTGTTATCAGTCTGGGTATGTTCATGATTGGGGATAGTAGCAAATATAGCAAACCCTGGCGCTGCAATCTTAACCCAAGTTCCATAACTTGCTTTTATATATCGTTTATCAGTATTATCAGTAGCTGTAACCGAGATAACTCCATCATAGGCTGCCGGATAAAATTTAGGGTTTTGTGAATCACAGTAGCTGTCTGCATAATCTTCATCTCCGCAGTTTCCAGCGGCTGCTACAAGAATAGCTCCTTTTTGTAGTGCGTATGTAACTGCATCTTCTATTTGCTGCCCGGGTTCATCACCACCTAGACTCATATTGATTATTTGTGCTCCCTGATCTGCAGCCCATGTTATGCTATTTGCTATGCTTGCAGTTGTACCATTGGCATCATCGTCTGTGGCTCTGGCAATGATGAGTTTGCAGCCAGGGCATACGCCTGTCACTCCTAAGCTATTATTAGCAGTTGCTGCGAGTATGCCGGCGTCATTTGTTCCATGTCCGGCACCGTCTTCGACACTTGTATCTCCCTGGATAAATGATTTTTGTGCTATTACTTTGTCTTGCAAATCTTCATGGTTCAGGTTGATACCACTATCAACAAGGGCTACTTTTATTCCATTACCTTGTGTGATGTCCCATGCCTGTTCTATGTTAATATCAGCCCCTGCCGTACCCTTTACATTATTTATGGTTTGTCCTGTGTTTTTTAGATGATATTGTTTTCCATACATAGGATCATTGGGAACTGATGCGCTGTGGTATATATAATTTGGTTCTGCTTTTTCCACCAGATTATTATTGGTTAGCTTTTCCAGCATAGTATCTGTCTGATCTTCAGGAACCTGAATAGCGATCCAGTTAATTTGTGGGTTTCTGCTAACTATCAGTGCGTTATGCTGTATAAGAGCCTGGTTAATTTGTTCTTCTGTTATGCCTTGTTTAAATTTGAGCGTAATTTGTCCTTCTACACGGTTGCTTTTATGGTTGGGTAGTGGAGTAGGCGCTAAAAGTATTTCCGGTGGATTATTTATCCGTTCTTTACTAACAAAAAGGACAAGGGGAATGAAGAGAAGGAGAAGTCCGTAGGCAAGATAGATGATCTTATGTTGTTTAATATTTTCTGATACTGTCTGTTGATTTTCGTGCATATATATAATGCTATCCGTTAACCTACGTGAATGCAAGGATTTGATCTTCTTTTCAAACATTTACAGGTTTCATAATATTATCTTCATCTAGTGTATTAGACTTAAGGTAGATTATGGATGAAGATTCAACCCTGCAATTACATACGGGGAGAATGATGCCTGTGATAGGTCTGGGAACATGGCAATTAACACATGATACTGCCGAAATAGTTGCGTATGCTCTGGAGCAGGGGTATCCTCTCATTGATACGTCAAGTGATTATGGTACGCAACCTGGAATAGGTGAGGGGCTCAAGAAGAGTAAGCTTGTCCGTGAAAGTATCTATATTGAGACAAAAGTAGAGGAAACGGATGATGCATATGAGAGGACAAAATCAAATCTAAAGGAATTAGATATAGAGTATGCAGATCTTATGTTAATCCATCGACCGCCTCCTACGGGTGCAGGTGAAGAGCTCTGGGAGGGGCTTATAAAAGCAAAAAAAGAAGGATTAATAAAAGATATTGGAGTAAGTAATTATTCCACAAACCTTATAGATCAGCTTATTGAGGCTAGTGGAGAAGTACCTACGGTAAATCAAATTGAATGGAGTCCATTTGGCTATAGTGAAGCAATGCTTAAATACTGCAAAGACAAAAAAATAATAATACAAGCATATAGTCCCTTAACCCGAACAAAAAGACTTGATGATATGACGCTTCGGCAGATAGCGGAGAAGTACCATAAAACCCCTGCTCAGATTCTTATCCGATGGAATTTGCAGCTAGGCATCTGTCCTTTACCTAAGGCTAATCAGAGAGAACACATAAATGAAAATATTGATGTGTTTGATTTTGAATTAAGTGACAAAGATATGCTTGTATTGAAAGAGCTTAATGAACAGTATTCATCTTTGGGTGGCTTACCGTATATCTAAGCCAAATGCTATAATAGTTTGATGGAAGTTAAAAATCTAACAATCAAAGAACTGCTTACAAAATATAGAGAAATTTCGCTCCTGGGAAAAGTAAGTGCCACACTGAATTGGGATCTTAATGTCAATATGCCTCCAAAAGCTGCACAAGGACGGTCTGAACAGCTCGCATATCTTGCCGGAGTTATAACAGAAAAATGGTTGGAAAGTGGATTCCGTTCTCTTTTTGAAAAAGCCTTGGAAGAGAAGGATCTGTCAGAACATGAACAGGCAATTGTACGGAATGTCGGACAGGCAACTAAGTTCTATTATAAAGTCCCCAAAGATTTGATTGTCAAAAAAGAAGAAGTCACTTCTCAGGCCTTCTCTGTTTGGAGCAAAGCTCGTGAAAAGAATGATTTTTCTAAATTTGAGCCGTTTTTAACACAAATCGTTGAGCTGAACAAAGAAATTGCCGGGCATTTGGGATATAAAGAAAATCCATATGACGCGTTGTTGGATCTGCATGAGCCTGAATTGACAGCTGCTGATTGTGAGCGGTTGTTTGATGGGATGAAGGGTGAGCTCGTATCGTTGATGGGTAGAATCACATCAAGTAAAGAATATCCGGAAGTGGTCCGTTTTGTAAATGGTGAGACACACTATATGCAGGAAAAGCAAAAAGAGCTTTCTACCCGGATTGCAAAGAAGATGGGATTTGATTTCACATCAGGTCATTTGTCTGTATCGCCACATCCATTTACGACAGAATTGGGTCCAAATGATGTGCGTTTGACAACGATGTATAATGACACAGATTTTCGTGAATCATATCTGGCTACAGTACATGAAGCAGGTCATGGTCTTTATGAGCAGAACATCAACCCCGAGTATATGATGACTCCACTGGAAGGCGGTGTTTCTTTGGGTATTCATGAATCTCTTTCAAGATTCTGGGAGAATATGATCGGCAAAAACCCGCTTTTTCTTGAAAATATTACCCCAATGTTAAAAGAGACATACAGTGAGCAATTGAGGAGTTTGGGAGTAGGGGAGTTGAGTAAAATAGTCAATCATGTGAAGCCAAGTTTGATAAGAATTCACGCGGATGAGGTAAGCTACTCGCTTCATATTATTTTGCGGTTTGAGATGGAGAATGCTTTGATGAATGGCGAGATAACAGTAAAGGATTCGCCTGAAGCATGGAGAGAGAAATCAAAGAAGCTTCTGGGTGTAGCACCGGAGACTGATAAAGAAGGGATACTGCAGGATGTGCACTGGACATACGGAGAGATCGGTTATTTCCCCTCCTACGCGCTGGGTAATGTTTACGGTGCGCAGTTTCTTAATGCGATGAAAAAGAATGTAGATTTCGATAAAGAAGTGGGAGCAGGTAATTTATCTTCCGTTAAAGATTGGCTAGACAAGAATGTCCACACACATGGTAGTTTGTACTTTCCTAAAGAATTATTGAAAAGAGCCACTGGAGAAAGCCTGAACCACCAATATTTCATAGATTATCTGAGAGAGAAATATTCTGCAATTTATAGATTAGAAGAATAAAAATTATATGATAGGAAAAGAAAAAAATAGTAAAGACCAGTTCATTGGATCAGGTATTGCCGATACAGTATTGGATAAATTGAAGGGTAACTATGGAAAGAAGCCTGATATTGAGGATTGCGATTTTTCAGTAAGGGAAGTTAAGGATGTTTTTACAAAGAAACAAGTGACGCAGGTGGTGGTGGAATTTCAGAGTCCGCGTTATCAAGAGAAGAGATTAAAAAGAACTTTTGCCGTAGGCCCCACGGTGTTATCAGAAGGTAAATCACTCTTCACCCCCGAACAACAAAATGTTGTTAAAAATATGCTCCAAAGTAAAAAGACAGCGAAGTAAGCCAGCTTTCTATTTAACTAGAACTTGTTATAACTTCAATCATATGATAGAATGATCATATGATATACACTTCATTTGATGATTTCTTCACTGTCCTTGGAAACAAGCAGAGAGTTAAGATAATACAGTATTTAGATAAAGAGGGTTCAAAGAGCGTATCTGACATAAGTCAAAAACTTCAAATGGAACAATCTGCTGTGTCACATAATATGAAACGGCTTCTTTTATGCCATTTTGTTGAAGTAAAAAGAGAAGGAAAAGAACGGATTTACGCTGTAAATGAGGATACAATTCGTCCATTGTTAACATTAATCGATAAGCATGTTGCAACATATTGTGTAAAAAAATGTAAACACTGGGAATAAAAATATATTATGGCAATACTAAACATAAAACTCATTAAAAAAGAAGAAGTAGCTGAGGGAACAATGGCTTTCCATTTTGAGAAACCCCTTGGGTTTGACTTTAGAGCTGGACAATTTGGTGACTTTACTCTAATTAACCCGTCAGAAACAGATGAAGAAGGAAATACACGTGGGTTCTCTCTTGCTCAGGCCCCGGGAGAGCAAAATTTAATGATTGCAACTCGTATGCGGGATACTGCTTTTAAAAGATCTCTTAAAAATATGGTTCTTGGAACAGAAGTAAAACTGGATGGACCTTATGGGGATTTTGTACTTCATAAAACTGTAACAACTCCAGCAGTGTTTTTAACAGGAGGAATTGGGATAACAACGGTCAGGAGTATTATTGCTCAGGCAACAAAGGATAAGCTTCCACACAACATAACACTTTTCTATTCTAATAAAGCACTTAAGGATACTGCGTTTTTTGAAGACTTAAAATCTTTTGCTATAGAAAATCCTCACTTTACCTTTGTTCCTGTTATGACACGCACAACGCCTGTAGAATGGGGTGGAGAAAGCGGGCATGTAACATACGAAATGCTCACAAAGTATCTAAAAGATTTGGTAACTCCTATTTACTATCTTTCAGGACCAGCAAGTATGGTCAAAGCTATGAGGCAGATATTGATTGATGCACATGTAAATGAAGATAATATTAGAACAGAAGAGTATTCGGGTTATTAATTTTTTATATACAAATGAAACGAGCCGGCTGTGTAAAACAATATTTAGAAAAAGAAAAAAATATGACTTATGTTTTACGAAGAAAATTTCAACTTATATCTTCTTTTACCATTTAAGTTAGACCTTACTGTCTGGGTTCTTCGAAGACGGCAAAAAAATCAAATAGATAAGTGGGATGGGAAAATATATTCTAGAGTTTTTGTAGTCAATGATAAAGCTATTAAAACCCAAATTACACAAGTAAATGATATCCTTAAAGTAGATATAAAAAGCACTAGCCCATTAAAGGATTCAAAATTAATTATCGCAGATATTTTGAAAAGAATGCTAGGTTTGGAGATCAACATAGAGGAATTCTATAAAATTTCAAAAAATGATACTCGTTTACAACTACTTGTAAAGACATTCCTAGGTATAAAGCCCACCAGATTTCCAACTCTTTTTGAAGCACTTCTTAACGCTATTTCTTGTCAACAGATTACATTAGATTTAGGAATTATGTTATTAAATAGATTGTCTGAAAATTATGGACAGAAATTTGAAGATGAGAAAGAGATACAATATGCTTTTCCAAGACCTGAGGATTTATATTCTATTTCTGAGGAAGAAATAAAAAAACTAGGTTTTAGTTACCAGAAGGCGAGAGCGATGAAGGATTTAGTTCAAACATTTCTATCTAAAGATACGTTGTTTTCAAGTTTGGAAAATATGGCTAATGAAGAAATTATTATCTTTTTGTCAAACTTGCGTGGGATTGGCCGTTGGAGTAGTGAATATGTATTGCTGAGAGGATTTGGTAGGTTAGATGTTTTTCCCGGAGATGATGTGGGAGCAAAAAAGAATCTAAAACAATTGTTAGAATTGGAAAAACTCCCAAGTTACGAAGAAATAAAATTACTTACATATAAGTGGCAGCCGTATTCAGGCTTGGTCTATTTTCACCTATTACTTGAAAAACTTCAAAATAAAAATATGTTGATATAATATGAGAAATATTTGGTCTTTCTTCCATCATTATTTGGATAAATTTTCTGTTTCAAACATTGGAAGCAAATTACAGCGGTATGGATTTGTTCTCATCTTGACGCTCATTTTTTTCTTTATAAAAGAAGCTTTTGTTAGAGCAATTGGTATAGAAGTTCCCTTTCTTTTCTCTCTGTTTATCGTCATTATTTGTGCGTGGATCGGAGGATTTGGAGCAGGAGTTCTTGCAACTTTTCTTTCAGGAAGCACTACTTACTTTTTCTATTTGGAGCCCAAATTTACAATTCTTGGTGAAGAGAATATTCCTAATGCAATTGTTCTTCTAGTCTTCTTTGCTGAGGGGTTTTTCATAAGTATGATGAGTGAGGCACATAGGAAGAGTGATATCCAAAAAAGTGAGTTTATTGGAGTTATATCTCATGAGCTTAAAAATCCGCTAACTTCAGTCAAAGGTTACGCAGAATTGATCAAAAGACAAGCTACTAAGAAGGGAGAGCAGAATTTTGCCGATTTTGCTATGCGAATTGATCAACAAATTAAGCAAGTTATTGAAATGGTAAATGATATGCTTGATATTACCAAAATTGAGACAGGAAGATTAACTTATCAGGACGAAATTTTTAATGTCACAAATTTGGTGAAAGAGCTTGTCGGAGATTTGCAAGTAACAACAAATACTCATAGAATTAATTTCATAGCTAAAAGAGATAAACTAATAACAGGTGATAGGTACAGAATTGGTCAGGTTATTACAAATCTTATAAGCAATGCTATTAAGTACGCACCTAATACCAAAAAGGTTAATGTAAGCGTTGAGAATAAAAGAAATGGAGTAGTTATTAGCGTTCAAGATTTTGGCCCAGGAATAGCAAAAGAAAACCAAGCAAAACTCTATAATCAATTCTTTAGAGCAACACACACACAAAGTGCTAAGGGAACAGGGATAGGATTATATATTTCTTTTCGTATAGTAAAACGTCATAAAGGAAAATTGTGGGTAGAAAGTGAAATTGGTAGGGGATCAACATTTTATCTATGGTTACCCGATGAAAAACGCAGGAATTGAATAGTTGTTTGATTCCGTCGGAGTTATCCATCTAGTTTACAGTTTCACAAACTGAAGCTAAAAGATGTGTTACAATAGACCCCATGAAGCAGATCATTACCGTTATTCTTATCGTTGTTTCTGTTACAAGTCTTATTACCATTTCTTTTACATTTAATCAGGTAAGCAGGGAGGAACAACGACTAGAAAATGACATTCAACGCAGATCTTCATTGATTGCAGATAGCCTCAAAGAATCAGTAGAACCAAATTTTATAAGTAAGTCAGACAAATATCTGCAGTCCTTAGTTGAGAAATTTGCAGACAACCAAAGGATTGCAGGACTAGCTATTGTTGATAACAAAGGCAAAATAGTAGCTGCATCCTCCAGCATTCCTACAGCTCTGCCGGAATTTCAAAAAGTAGGTACCGATGTGATGGATGGAGATAAGGCTGATGGGGGATTTGTAGATTTTGATAGCAATAAGATGTATGTCTATGCAGCACCACTTCATGATAAGAAGAGTGTTGTCGGCGGACTTATGCTTGTTCAGCACGCAGATTATATAGATACCCGGCTTTCTGATATATGGAAGAGCAACCTTATGAGGCTTATTGCTCAAGCTTTTCTTATCTCTTTGGCAGTTCTTCTGATCCTCAAATGGATTATATTTGAACCCATACGAAGTCTTGTAAAATCTCTACAATTAACGAGAATGGGGGATAATACAAATAGTGTCCACAAAGCGCTTAATAATCCCATTTTTGGCCCTTTACTTCAAGAAGTAGGCAATATGCAGCAAAATCTTATTGATGCAAGAATTTCAGCAAGTGAAGAAGCAAGGTTACGTTTGAAAAAACTGGATTCCCCATGGACAGCAGAGAGATTAAGTGCTTTTGTTCAAAATGGATTGAAAGATCGGAATATTTTTGTAGTTTCCAATAGGGAACCCTATGTTCATACCAAAAATGGTAACAAGATAGAATCTCATGTTCCTGCAAGTGGTATGGTGACCGCTATTGAGCCCATTATGCAGGCGACAGGTGGTATGTGGATAGCACAGGGAAGCGGGAATGCTGATAGGCTTGTAGTTGATAAGGATGATAAGGTTGGCGTTCCTCAACATGACCCAAAATATACCTTAAAAAGAATCTGGTTGACTGATGAAGAACAAATAGGTTTTTATGATGGTTTTTCCAATGAGGGAATTTGGCCGCTTTGTCATATCGCACATACACGTCCGATTTTCAGAAAAAGTGATTGGGAGCAATATAAAAAGGTGAACGAGAAATTTGCGAAAAGTATATTAAAAGAAATTAAAGATCATCAAAACCCAATTGTTATTATTCAGGATTTTCATTTCTCTTTACTTCCTCGATTGATAAAGGATAAAAGACCTGATGCTACAATTGGTTTATTTTGGCATATCCCTTGGCCAAATGCTGAATCCTTTAGTATTTGTCCATGGAAAAAGGAGATGTTGGATGGAATGTTAGGAGCAGACATTCTTGGATTCCATACGCAACTTCACTGTAATAATTTTATTAATACTGTAGGGAAAGAACTTGAGGCGTTGATAGATTTGGAGCAATTTAGTATAACAAAAAATAGCCATAATACTTATGTTAAACCTTTTCCTATCAGCATTGCATTTACTAAAGCAACTGCTTCCCGCTCAAAGGCATCCCGTGAGATGGGTCAGAAAATGTTTGCAAAAATGGGCGTTACATCAAAATATGTGGGTATCGGAGTTGACAGATTGGATTATACAAAAGGAGTACTAGAGAGGTTGAAGGCTATTGAGCTGTTTTTGACAAACTATCCGGCATATATAGAAAAATTCACTTTTGTCCAAATATCAGCACCAAGCAGGAGTTCTATAAAGCAATATCAGGAGTTTGAAGAGAAGGTGCAGAAAGAGATTGAC
>CAMPGJ010000021.1 GCA_946885425.1 uncultured bacterium | reverse complement strand
AAACATAGAAGAATTTGAAAAAAAGTTTTTGGATAATAAGCAAATAATTTTAAACACATTTGATAAAAATAATACAACAGATACTATAAATGAATATTTAGCAAACAAGGATCTTTTTGCTGAGATGTTCGCCCGGAAAGGCTTCGCAGCAACACACCTAAACAATTATCTGGAATGTCCTTGGAGATATTTTTTCAGAAATCTTTTGGCAATTCCTGAAGCGATGAGTAAGAGTGCAATGTTCGGATCTGCAATTCACCAAGCACTTAGCGCTTATATTAAGCGTAGCAACAAAAAAGCCTCTTTACCTCTCCTACTTACCTATTATGATGAAGCACTATTAAAACAGCCACTGACAGAACAAGAAAATGTCGAGCTTAAAGAGAAGGGCAAAAAAGTTCTTGAAGGCTACTACTACGAGCATGCAGCCACATGGAGCAATAATTTAATTAGCGAACTAAATGTAAAAGGTGTACATTTTTCTAAAAATATTGCTTTAACGGGGAAAATAGACATGATTGAAACCATAGATAACTCAAATGATGTGATTGTATATGATTTTAAAACTGGAAAACCCAAAAGCCGTAACATTATCGAAGGAAATACGCAGTCAGGAAATGGAGATTATAAAAGACAATTAATTTTTTATAAAATTCTTCTTGACGGCTATCAATATAAAAAGATGAGGATGGTTAAGGGCGTCATTGAATTCGTTGAGCCAAACGAAAAAGGACTGTATAAAGCCGAGGTTTTTGATATTTCAGACGACGAAGTAGCATCACTTAAGCAGCAAATACGTGAAATTACAAATGAAATTTTGTCTTTTGACTTCTGGGATAAAGGCTGCAAGAAACAAGAATGTGAATACTGCGTCCTGCGCTCCTACATTGGCAAATAGAAGTCAATGAAATCAAAATGCCATCCTCGTCTGCCATTAATTCCAAACAAAAACCCGCTCACTAGTGTGTACGGGTTTTTGTTGAAATTTCTTTTGCGGATTATCGTCCGCGCTTAAGACGCAAATTAACCGCGTCCGCCGCCACCGTGTCCTGAGCCGCCTGCTCCTGTTCCACCGTGTCCTGAGCCACCGCGACCTGAACCACCGTGTCCTGAACCACCGCGTCCTGAACCACCGTGTCCTGAGCCACCGCGACCTGAGCCACCGTGTCCTGAACCACCGCGTCCTGAACCACCGTGTCCTGAACCTGATCCTGAACCACTTCCTGAACTTGCCATAATTAAATCACCCCCTTTCGCATAAGATACAACTCTTATATCAATTAGCTAATGCAATTATCTCGAGCCGAATATCGCCAGAATTAAACCGAGAATCAACTGTATAATTAAACCTAATAATCCGCCATCTGCGGGCGCTGGTGCTTGTGGAGCCGGAGTAGCTGTTGCTACAACTACAACAGGTGTTACTGTTGGTTCATCTTGTATATCTGTTGGTTCATGTGTAGGTGTTGCCGCTGTTGTAGGTGAGCCACCACCAAGTGGAGAAAAAGTAGGCGTGACAGGAGTTGTTACCAATGGGGCAAGAAGAGGATATCCCAAACCACCAGGTGTAGGATTTATAAGATTGGTTGTTTTAATACCCTTCACATAGTTGTCAACAAGCCTATCAAATGTTCCATCCGCATTTATGTCGATAGCACACTGATATTCACGCAGTTGAGGGACTGCACCACTGGGACTTCTAGGATTAATATTGTCATAAAAGACATATATTTCTGCTAACCATTCTCTTCGCTTCTCCTGATCTGGTTCTTCATCAATTGCCTGAGCTACCAATCCTATACTCTCAATATCTGTTTCTCCCACTCCTAATTCATTAGCCAGATCCGGCCTGCCCCATTTTAGGATCAATTGTTTCATCCCAGGATTATTATATTCACCAAATCCACAAAGGTCGCCCTTATATGTAACTGCCACTTTTAATAAAGTGTCAGCCTCTGGCGTCCGCAATTGAACAGCACTACCACTGGAAATATTATCAACAATATCTTTGACCTTATCCCCATCTTCAAAGTTGAAAACGACATCAGTATAAGCAATATGCGCTTTTATCTGATAATAATATATTAATGCAACAGAAGCATCATATTCATTCTCTCCCGCAGTTGGCATTCTGCTATTAGGAACCATATAAGAAGTGCTATTCTGCACGCCAGCAGTAGCTGTTCCACCTTTGGTACCACCTAAAATGTAATTAAGGATGTCCTCCCTTTCCAACGGAGGAATGGGATATGTATCCACCTTGGGGATAGGAATCATAGCATTTGCATGTATATTGTTGGTCCTTTGAGAAGGATTCCGCCCGGAGGTTCCGCTACCAGTGTATGTTTGTAGTTGGCCTTGTGAGGCTTTGGCCCTATCACTCTGGCTTTGTCGGGATGCAGTAACAATTACAGAGAAGCCAAGAAGCAATAAAATGAGAGAAAACCCTACAAATCTTTTGTCGTTAAAAGCATGCATAGCCTGATAATCAAACTTACTTACTAAACAGTAACAAATGAAATACTAGTATGTCAATACAATTGTTGCTTTATTATTGACTCATACTAGTAATATTTAGTATGCTGATTTAGATTCTATGAATCTTATTTCTACCAGATTATTACTATCATTGACCTTATTTCTTTTTCTTTTTCTGGCCATTCCCTTTATTGATAAACGTAGCCATACTGCAAATGCTCAAAGCACAGCAACTATAATAATAAAAAATAATGCATTTTCTCAACAAAATATTACTATTCAGGCAGGAACAAGCATTACCTGGAGAAATGATGACACAGACATACATACCACAACCTCTGACACTGGAGGGACATCAAATTCATGGGATTCTCCGTTATTAAATAAAGGGCAAACCTACACAAAAACTTTTTCAACACCCGGAACTTACTATTACCATTGTAGTGTGCATCCTAATATGACAGGAACTATTATAGTAACCGCAGCTCCGACATCTATAATAGCGCCTTCTCCAACTCCTCCACAGAATATAAGCCCAACCTTCGCCTGCTTAGGAGCATGTCCGACACCAACATCTGAGCCTGTGACTCCTACCCCAACAACAAAACCATACGTTATAACACCTACCCCAACAACCGATCCTTGTGACCCAAATGTAGAAAGTCATATAACCAACGGCCATGATAATGATATGCAAGCAAATACTAAAAGAAAGAAAAAAAATAATGGTCTTTTTGATTTTATTCTAAAGTTTATCCAACTCATTCTACAGATTTTAGGTGGTGGAGGATTACCAACACCAGTGCCTATCCTTACGCCTACGCCTGGCCCGACAAATGTACCAACAGTATTGCCAACCGAAGCAATTACACCCACTGTGCCTCCAAGTGAACCAAGCCACTCTCCTTGTCCAGTATCGCCTACCCCGACTGGTATGATATCTATAGACGATCTTAAATATATACCAGGAACAGAAGCCTTAAGAAAATTCGATCTTATTGCAGAACCGTTGAACGGCTCCTCTACCATATGGACATTCAATAGTGATCTTAGCACAGGAAAAACGCCCGGCCCAGAATGGCGTGTAGTCCAGGGCGATCACATGCGAATTAATTTTGTAAATAAACTGCCTGAAGCAACAGCCATCCACTGGCATGGGGTTAGAGTTGCTGCTTCACAAGACGGTATATCTGGTGTTACACAGAATTCTGTGCCTCCAGGTGGATCATACCAATACGACTTTATTGTGCCCGATAGCGGAACATATTGGTACCACCCTCATCAGAACTCGCAACAACAGGTACCAAAAGGTTTAATGGGTGCAATTATTGTCGAACCGAGAGTGCCCACAGATAAAGATAACTTCCAAAGAGATCATACAATCACGTACAACAATACCGTAAAAAGCCCGACGACAACCCAACTAAGTGCTCTACCAGGCGAAAGAGTCCGGCTCAGGTTAATCAATGCACGCGAATCAGATTTTTCAGGGACGCTCTTGCGGGTAGCCTTTGTCGGTGCACCATTCAAAGTCTTTTCACTTGATGGACAAAAGATAAATGAGCCACAACAAATTTCATCACAACTTATTGAATTTGCAATGGGAAACCGTGTTGATTTAGAATTTATTATGCCCGCTACAGGCAGTGTCAAATTACTGGAGTTAGAAAATTTACAAAACTTCACCATAGGACAAGGCACAGAGCCAAGTGTTCCAAATTTGAATACACTTCCTGTGTTTAGTTATCTCAATTACGGTGTCAAAAAAGATGACCCTAGGCTTCCTAAATCAACTTTTGACGCGGAATATACACTTACATTAGGGGCAGATTTGAGTATTAACGGCAAGCTCTTTCCAAATATCCCTGATATAATCGTAAAGAAAGGACAATTGACCAAAATAACCTACGTGAATAATTCAAACATGATACACCCTATGCACATCCATGGACAATTTTATACAGTCCTGAAAATCAATGGTGTACCCGTTACTGGAAGCCCTATCCACATGGATACAGTAGTTGTAAAACCTGGAGAAACTGCAGAAGTCGCTATACTTGCTGATAATGAAGGCATTTGGATGCTCCATTGCCATGTACTGCAACATGCAGCAAATGGCATGATGATGCTCAATAAATATGAAAATGTTTATACACCTTATAAACATGGAGCAGGAACAGGAAATGATCCACATTAATTATGAGAAAAATTAACAAAAAAATACATTACATAGTTTTCTTCCTTATAATGCTAGTTACTGTAGGGGTTATAACATTTCAGAAAACTATGCAAAATAGTAACAACAAACAGACAGCAGCTCCTCAAGAAAATATGTTTTATCTTGCTCAAAAAGGAGAAGCTAATATTCTTTTTTATCGATATCCAGATTTATTAGTTGAGCATAAAAAACCGTCCAGTTCGATAGGTCATCTTACTTTTTATGAAAGATCGTATAACCTCAAAAAAGATCCTAACCAATTTGCAAATTTTGATGAATTAAAAAATCCTAAAAAACTTTTTTCCTTTGAAGGCCACCCCGGAATTGAGAACTACCAATTAAGCAATGATAAGCGGTATCTTTCGATGTCTTTCGTCAGTGGAAAAACAGACACAACAAATTATATATATCAAATTGACCTGCAAAGACTAACCACAAAAAAATTATGGGAGAATGAACTTAGGACAGGAGAGCCACCCTACAACGGTGGAATTGCTTATATTACAAATTTTATCCCGGATCAATATATAGTGTTTGCTATAGTTAAGAGCGCTCCTCCACCAGAAGCATTACCTGTTAGTGTAATAATAAAAAATATAAAATCTGGAGAAGAGAAAATCCTAGGTGTTGTAGGGAATACAAAAATAGATCTGGAAACTCGAACTATCTCCTTTAGTGAACTAGAAAAAAAGCCTGTTCCCTGCGAAAAAGATGATCCGGCTTGTTTTGCAACTGATACCTATAAATATGAATATGCACCAGAAGGAGACTCATCAACTCAACCACTACCCTAAGTTTCTTCGTCATTGCGAGGAGTGAAGAATGAACGACGAAGCAATCTCGTCTATTACATATCTTTGACGAGTTTGCCGCGCTCCTACGTCGCTAGCAACGAAAAAGAGCCCTAGGAAGAGAATAAGCCAGATTCTGTTTCACAACCGCAATTTGTCTATGCCCTCGCTTCGGTACTCGGGTATACGCCTAATAACGTACCAGTCGGAGGTTGCAACAGGTAGGATTGCCCGTTTCACACTCACTCGTCTCTGCTGCTCTCAAACCCTGTTAAATCAGGACCTGTTCCCAATTCCACACGTGAGTAAAGAATTGAGACACCAGTGCTTTCACATCGGAGCTTACGCTCCATCCCCTGTATACTGTTGTCTGGACTTTCCTCAACACACCATAAGATGCATCGTAGCGGTCCTTCTTCCTAGGACAAGTAATTATACCATCAAATTGCTATAAGATCAAAGTTCATACTCAACATTTGTTTTCCCCGATGCTATAATTTAAGTCGATGAACAAATTCATATCTCCTGAACGATCTGCATTTTTTGAAAAAAGTGGGCTTCCACCTTTTTGGGATAGTTACTACGAAATTGACGGCAAAAAAATAGATTACCCCTATATGCTCTATACCTGTCATAAAGAATCCAAGCATGCGATGTTAGAATTGCAAAGAGCAAATGTGAAAACAGCTGAGATTTTCGATTTGGTAGCCAATCGTATCTATGATTGGGATGAGGATGAGCTTGAGAAATGGGGTTTTCCCAAACACCATAAAAAATTTTTGAAACTGCCAAAAGAAGAGCTTTTTTGCATGAGGATTGGATGGGCTTGGAAAGATGGACATCCAGTACTATTTGAAATTAATGCCGAAGCACCGACTCTATGGATTGAACCAGAAATGGCAACACCTTTAATGACAAAACAATTTGGACTTCGCAATCCAACCCCCAAATCAAATAACCATTTAAAAAAAGCGCTCAACCAAGCAATTACTAAAAGTTTAGCTGATTTACCTCCTCACAGAAGGGATAAGCCAACTGTAGGATTCGTTTGCTTTAACGATATGGAAGATCTTACTACAATGCTCTGGCTTGCTAATTTCTGTGAATATACTTCTGAGGTATTTCCTATTGATAATCTCGACTTTACGCTGGAAGATGACATACCTTTCAACACAGGAACAGGCAAACAGTTTGATGCGCTTATTTTTTGGGATGTGCCGGAATGGCTGGAAGAGCGCGTTTATGCAGATGGAGAATCAATGTTCAATCTTTTTATTAAAGCACTTGCTAAACGATCGTTTGCACTAGTTCATGCAATCCCGGCTTATTTTGTCCAATCAAAAGGAACACTAGCATATATAACAGAACATGCTGAAGATATCTTCACAGGTAAATATAAAGCAGCAGAAAAATATTTTCCTAAAACATACCTCACTCCAAAAAAACTAGGCAAATCATATATCGCTAAGCCAATTTGGGGAAGACAAGGACAGGGATGTTATATCGTTAGAAATGGTGAGACGACAAGAAGCAGATATCTCAACGATTATTATGTCAAACAAAAAAAAGTGTATCAGGAGCTTCTCACCGTCTCTCAGATACCCATAGAAGGAGAAACACTTAATTGGGTCTACGAATCATGGGTATACAAAGTAGATGGAAAATTTGTTCCAGGAGCAACTGGCTTACGTGGATGCAACAGAGAAATCACTGATGATTTTTGTTATTTCATGCCGATAGGAATTTAACATCTGGACATTTTAATGTCATTCAACTATATTATTTAAATACGAATTATAGTGCTACGCACATTTTGTCATTCCGAGCGGAGCCGAGATATCTCAAGCCACCAAAGTTGTATGAGATATCTCCACTATATTTCGGTATGGCTCTCAAAGCATGAAAAAAACTTCTCTACAACAACAAGATGATTTTCATAGTGTTCATTTGTTAGTTGAATTCTGGGGATGCAAATCAAAGGTTCTTAACGATCATGCATTTTTGGTTGAAGCGTTAGAGAAAGCCGCAAAACTTTCTAACGCTACAGTCTTAGAAATAGCTTCTCACCAGTTTTCTCCCTTTGGAGTTACTGCAATTGCCCTACTAGCTGAATCCCATCTTTCTATTCACACCTGGCCTGAACGCAAATATGCAGCAATAGATGTCTTTACCTGTGGTGAAAAGATGGATCCACATAAAACTGTTGAGGTCCTAAAGAAAATGCTGAACCCGACAACAATAGACATAGAGGAAGTATCTAGAGGAATTAAAAAATTCCAATGAGTGATATGAAAAAAAACTTTTGGTTTTCAGAAAAAGGATTGCCTTATGCACAAGATACGGTAGAGATTCGAACTTTTGTAGAAGAAATCTTGCATGATGAGCAATCACAATATGCACATATTCAAGTCTTTTCTACACCGTTTTTTGGGAAGATGTTAGTCATCGATGATATTATTCAGACTACTGAATCAGATGAATATATATATCATGAGATGATGGTGCTCCTCCCCAGTATCCGCATGGGCTCTCCTCGTAAAATCCTAATTATTGGCGGTGGTGATGGAGGAGCAATTAAACAAGCGTTGAGAATAAAAAGCGTAGAAGAAATAATACAAGTAGAGATAGATGAAAGGGTAACAGAAGTAAGCAAAAAATTTCTCCCTAGTTTATCAGAAAATGGATTTGATGATCCAAGGGTAAAGGTTCTTTTTACTGATGGAGCAGAATTTTTAAAATCACATAAAAATGAGTTTGATGTAATAGTTCTCGACCTTACTGATCCAAAACCAGATAGCCCGGCAGAACAATTATTTGAAGAACCTTTTTTAAACGATGTTAAGGATGCATTGACTAAGGATGGCGTTGTGGCAATCCAAAGTGGTTCTTTATTATTCCAAAAAGAATGGGTTGATACCTTTTATAAACGACTACAACAGGTCTTCCCTTGGGTTAAGTTGCATACAGCCGTAGTTCCATCCTATCAACTAAGTCCTTTTGCTTTTGTCTACGCTTCACCTAAATCATTGGTAAACCTTTCCCCGGTAGAAGTAAAAGAAGCTTTCAAAAACATTTCAGAAGAAAACAGGCATCTCACCCCTGAGATGTACTCAGCCTCAGGTGTTATCCCTAATTTAGGGAAATAATATTCTGTCATCTCTTGATCTAGAGGACCAGCATGCTTTGATAGGTAAGAAACCAAAAACACTCGGAGAATTACCAACAAAAAAGAAGCTTCCTGCCTGAACAAGAAGCTTCTTTTTGATAACAAGAACGGAGTATTAGCGGATGATTTTTTTCAGTGTCTTTCCTGCTGTAAAACCTGGCGCTTTACGTGCTGAGAGAGTGATTGGTTGCCCCGTCTTTGGATTCCTTCCAACTCGCTGCTGTCTACTTCTTACACTAAATGTTCCAAATCCAGTTAAAACAACTTTTTCTCCTCTTTTCAGAGAATCACGAATTGTATTTAACGTGGTCTGAACAGCATCGCGTGCTGCTTTATTTGTAAGATTTGCTTTCTTTGCTACTACCTCAATAAGATCTTTTTTTGTCATTTTTTATCACCTCCCCCCAAAAAAGAGAATTTAATTTAGACTAACAATACAAGGAAAACGAGCTTATGTCAATAACCTTTTTTAAAAAAAGTATCAAAAGCATCAAGAGTATCAAAAGCTAAACATTGAACCTCAAACGTTTTGAGTTTGATTATTTGTATTTGGATATTGTTTCGAATTTGGTGCTTAGGATTTCGAATTTCTTCAACGGTATTATACCGTTGAAGCGGGGTATACTGCGCGGAACTCTCTAATTGCTGTTACTTTAACTTCACCGGGAACAGCCAAGGACCTACTTACCTCTTCCTGAATCTGACGTGAAAGAAGAACTGTTTGATTATCATCAAGTTTACCTGGATTTATAATAACTCTCAATTCACGTCCTGCCTCAAATGCATACGCGTCTTCAACTCCCTCATAATTCTTTGCAATTTTCTCCATCTCTTGAAGTCTCTTTCCATAATTTTCCAAATCTTCGTAACGCGCTCCTGGACGAGCAGCGGAGATAGCATCAGCAATATGAACGATTACTGATTCTACTGATGAAAAGGGCTTATCTTCATGATGCTCACCAACAGCGTTAACGATAGGTTCTGGGAAGTTGTAGCGCTTCAACAACTCCACACCAAGCTTAACATGGCTCCCATCGCCTTCTAATACCTTTCCAATATCATGGAACAGGCATCCCAAACGGACAATATCTACATTGGCTCCGATCTCATGAGCGATATGAATACCTATCTTTGTTTCTTCTAACGTATGAACAAGCAAATTTTGTCCATATGAGGTTCTATACTTCATCCTACCCAAAAGCGGATATAGATCTACAGGTAAATTATAAACTTGAACTTCATTAGCAAGCTTCTCCCCTTCTTCAAACATTATCTTTTCCAGCTCTTCCTTTGTCTGTTTCACAACCTCTTCGATTCGGAATGGCTGTACCCTTGTATCCTTTAATAACTTTTCCAAAGAACGACGTGCGACTTCACGTCGAATCTGATCAAATGAAGACAAACGGATAATACCCTCTTCATCAAGATCTACGTCTACACCTGTAGCCTGCTCAAAAGCGCGAATATTACGCCCTTCTTTTCCGATTATTCTTCCTTTTATATCTTCCTGCTCTACTCTGACTACAGAGACAGTGTATTCAGGAATAAAATTTAATGCGCCATGTTTTAAGCTATCTATAATAATTTCTTGACCTTTTTTATCAGCAGTACGTTTTGCAGTCTCTTCTGTTTCTCTGATAATTTTTGCCATCATAGCAGCAGCATCTTTTTGGGTTTCTTCAAGAAGCTTTTGCTTTGCTTCTTCAGTAGTAAAATTGGATACTTTTTGAAGTTTTGTGAGATATTCCTCACGCTTTTTTTTCAGCTCTTCTCTTTCTTCTTCAAGCTGGTCCTGTTTGGCATCAAGCTTCTCCTGTCGCTCTAGAAGCTTCTTCTCAAGTTGTATTAGATCTTCTTGTTGTGTAGACATATATTATTTCTGTATTAGTAATTTCCTATTTTGTTGGGAATGGAGAAAATAACCTTAGAGGCTAACCACAATCTGTTGGAGTGCAACTAATTGATTTCTTCTCTTGCCCATAGTTATATTATACTCTATAGCCAAACGCCCGTCAACCACGTTTCATTTATCACTCTTTAGCTCGAATTCTATTGCTTTTTTGATTGTCTCCCAATCAAAACCCTTCCTTCCTAAAAAGCCTCCAAGTTTTTGATATAATTCTTGCTTTGGCAAATGCCTATATCTCTCAATCTTCTTCGAAACCAGCCCCTTCGCTGTATCTAAATCACTTACGGAGTTGAGAGTTGAGAATTGAGAGTTGAGAAATGCCTTAGCTATGACTTCTTGAGAAACTCCCTTCTGCTTCAGCTCCATCTCAATAACTCGCTGTGCCTTAGCGTTAACTCGCATACGCTGATCAATCCAACTTATGGCAAACTCCTCATCATTTACAAACCGCCGTTCTTTTAGGAAATCCATAATTGGGGACTGAATTTCATATGGTGTTTGTTTTTTTTGGAGATAATCCAGTACTTCTTTTTCTGACCTGGATCTATATGAAAGGAATCTTAATGCTTTATTGAGGAATTTTTGATAATGATCCATGAGGATTATTTTTCATTTTCCAGGTTCCATTTATTTAACGAGTTTTAAATTTTTAAAAGGACATTCAATGGAAAATGGTAAATGGACAATGGGAAATTAGCTGGCAAGCGTTTCTTCTTCCGGCTCCTCAACTCCCACTGCAAGTGGAGCTCTGCCATCTTTGTTCTGAGCCATTATTTTGGCTACGATCTCTTTGGAGATTTCAGGATTCTCTTTCAGATATTCCATTGAAGCTGCTTTCCCTTGCCCCATCATTTGCTCATTATATCGATAAAATGCTCCTGCTTTATTAATAACATTCATTTCGACACCTACATCGATGATGCCACCTTCACGAGATATACCTGTACTCATAACATCAAATTCAGCCAACCGGAATGGTGCTGCAATTTTATTTTTCACAATCTTAACTCTGTGTCGTGAACCAACTGCTTTGTCACCATCTTTAATGGTTTCAATTTTTCTGATATCTATACGAACTGAAGAATAGAACTTTAATGCTAATCCCCCTGTTGTTGTCTCTGGATTACCAAACATAATACCAATTTTTTGTCTTAACTGATTGGTAAAGATAACAACAGTCTTTGATCTGGAAATAACTGCTGTCAGCTTTCGAAGAGCCTGAGACATAAGTCTTGCCTGAAGACCAACTGATGCATCACCCATGTCTCCTTCTATTTCAGCCCTTGGCACCAAAGCAGCAACAGAATCTACTACTAGAACATCAATGCCTCCAGAACGGACAAGGCTTTCTGTAATCTCAAGTGCTTGCTCACCGGTATCAGGTTGTGAGATAAGGAGCTCATCAAGTTTTACACCCAAACGTTGCGCCCACTGTGGATCCAAAGCATGCTCAGCATCGATAAAAGCTGCTACGCCTCCATGTTTTTGAGCTTGAGCAATTGTTGAAAGACAAACGGTAGTTTTTCCTGAAGCTTCAGGTCCGTAGATTTCAATAATACGACCCCTGGGGAGCCCACCAGCACCTAATGCCAAATCAAGTGGTAGACAACCTGTGGAGATAACAGAGATATCAAATTTTTGTGCAGCATCACCAAACCGCATAATGGCACCACGACCATATTGCTTCTCAATTTGATCCATCGCAAGACGGATTGATTCCAATTTTTTTGAGTTATCTGCTTGATGTTCTACAGCTGCCTTTGGTGGATTTGCATGTCTACCCATATGTTTCTTTTTTCAAAGATAAGTTAAATACTAACAGGTTTTTATGGTAGAATACAAGTAGCAAAACAATAATCGAATAAACTAATTCAAATGTCATTCCCGCAGACGCGGGAATCCAGAAAAAAAGCAAATTTCCTAGATTAATCAAAAACTATTGGATATTATTTTAAAATATAAAACGGGATGTAGTATAGTGGTAGTACACCGCGCTGGGGGTGCGGCAGTCCGTGTCCGATTCACGGCATCC
>CAMPGJ010000020.1 GCA_946885425.1 uncultured bacterium | reverse complement strand
GTAATTGTTGATGAGGCTATTAAAAATAGAAGAACTATTGCGCTAAACCGCAATACACGCAATGTGTCAACCCTACCCAGATGCTGATCTTTTTTATCTACTAAAAGATTTATATTATTCTTCATAAACTTGATAAATGGCTATTATGGTTCGATGGTTATATGGTTCTTAACCATTTAGCCATATGACCATTAACCATTTAGGACTCGAATTCCTTCAGAGCCAAGCCTAGCGCGATGGTGAAAAGAGGTCCTCTTGCCAGTACATCAGCAGGAACCTTCTGGACCTGGAGCATTTCCCAAGGATTGGCAATAAGCGTTTCTATTCCAATATTTTGAGCGAAATAAACTGCCAGACCGGGAAGGTTGGCACCTCCTCCTGTTAAAAGAATTTGAAAAATTTGAGACTCTCCTTTATATTTTTCATTATAAAAAGTTATTGCTTTCCTTACTTCAGTCATCATCGATGTTAAAATAGGATCTATTGCTTTCCTCACTTTGCCTCCAAAATTTTTGTCTGACAATCCATATGCAGCTTTATACTCTTCAGCTTGTTGAGGAGTAAAACCAAAATCAGATGCAATTGCGCGGGTCAAAGCGATACCGCCGAGCGGGAAAGAATAGTTAAAAACGATAATACCATTTTGTAAAATACATAGTGATGTGTTCATGGAACCGATATTCATCAAAAGAGCAGTTGGAGCTGTAGAATCTGCTATGACACCACGTACCATTGCCAGTGTTTCTGTCTCTATTGAAACAATGGTTAAACCTGCCAAATCTAAAATTGTCTGATATCGGCTAATGACATCCTTAGGAGCCGCGACTAAAAAAACCTGCATTTTTTCTTCTCCCAGAACATTTCTAAAAGTACGCAGTTTGCTCCAGGCTAAGGTTACCGTATCAAGTGGAGCAGGAACATACTGTTCAGCCTCCCAATAAATTGCATTCGACAATTCATCATCCGACAATGAGGGCATTTCGATTACTTTACTATAAGCGTGGTTCTCAGGGAGAGCAATATTAACATTATTTGTGGTAATTTTTGCATCAATAACAAGCTTATTAATAATGATTGCCATCTCTTGATGGTCAAAAGGTGATTCTGATTGCATGCCTTGTTGAGGAGTAAAGACGGAAAATGAAGAATTATAAGTGATAGCGTTTTTGTCGCGTTCAACCGAAACAACTTTCATTGTTGTTGTACCAATATCTAAACCAAAGGCAGTTGATTTCATATATTTTTATTATTTTGGTGAATATAAAACAAGTGGAAACATCTCTGTTGGTAACTGAGGATAACCTACAAAGCTAACAACTTTACGAGTAGTAGTATCTGATTTACCAACTGACTCAACGAGTGAACCCTGACTTGGTAGAGAAAGGCAATTAGAATTTATGGCATCACAACCATTTACTCCCAACGCAGTAGAAGCATAAAGGGGGGTAACCCTGATAACAAGTCCGGAAGAGACAGGTATTGTTTTCTTACGAGCAAATGTCTTTTCACCTATGACTCCACCATTTGAAGGGACATATTCAAATTTATTAACAGAAGCACGTGATGAACAGGGGTCTACTGCATACTTAGTATTTACTGGATTTGCTTTCGTACCGGATATGACATCAATTTCTAATGCAGCAGCTGTATTATCAAACTCATCTGCTGAACAGACATCAGACGAATTTCCCCAATAAATAGTGACATTACCATTCCATGATGTGGAATAGGCTGGATAATCTGTAAGCCAAACATCTACTGCGCTATCTTTAAGCACAGAAGCACCATTATTCATGAGGAACTCCACACCAGCAACTTTAACAACTGAAGTTTGATATGATGTACCATTCGGGAAATTCCCGGATGCTTCAATATTGGTCGCCACTGATCGTTCAATTCCAGCCTCTGCAGCAGAAAAAGCCCGCTCAGAATTTTCCTCCTCCTGAGTAACTCTGACATTGGTAATGGTGCGTGTGGCAAGAGATAATCCTACTGTCAGCACAGTTACCATAACCAGAATAACAATAAGCAGAGCTTGACCCCGTTGATAATCTCTACGATAATATAGCTTCATAATACCTCTCTACAATATACTCCACTTTATCGTACCAACCAAGAGGGTAATGTGTCAAATAAAAATTTTAAAGTTATTTACATTCCCCTCCGGCTACATTTACTGAACAGCCGGGACCGACACTTACTTGAAAGGAAGGAGGTGGTCCATTAAGCGGATAAGTCATCGAATATCCCTGAGGTACTGTATTTAATGAAACAGTAACAGTTCCAGGTAATAAATTACTGATGGTGTAGGTTCCATTTGAGTTTGCGTTGACTGTTCCTCGGCTTGCTGTAAGAGAGGGTGTTCCAGAATAGTTTGATTCAGTAGCATCTTTTATTCCATTTTTGTTTGCGTCCATGTAAATACTCCCTGAAATGGTAAATAATTGTTGTTTAATTCCAAAATTCAGGTTGATTATATTTCCATTCGTACAAGCAGCACTCCTCGCTCCGTTCGCTGTACAAGAAGAACCAACATTTACTGCAAATGAGGAAGAAGCACCAGTTGGGTACGTCACAGCATAATTTGCGGGGAGAGAAGTATAGGACACACTCACCGGACCATCTAAAAGTTTACTCACGGAGTATGTGCCATTCGTTACAGTCACATCACCTTTATCAGTTGAAATAATAATAGGGGTAGTAGAATTGACCTCACCGGCATCTTTAACTCCATTTCCGTTAATGTCAATGTAAACATTCCCCGAGATTGTATATTCCCGCTCATTACCAAAGATTATATTATTATATGTAGTACCATTTACAACAGAAACCGACCGGGAGGTATTTGTGGTAGGAGCCCAACCTGGTTGAACGATTTGAGATACTGTATAATTGCCGGAACAAAGCGCTGTATATGAAAAATTCCCAGAACTATTTGTTTGAATTTGTTTCCCTCCAGAGAGTTGAACTGTCCAATTGGGAATCTTAGGTTCATTACTATCAAGAACAGCATCTGAATCCTTATCCTCAAAAACATAGCCATTAATCGTACCCGATGGAATAAATGTAGTAGCAAGCTCCCCAAAAATACGCTCCATTTCACTTTCATTTCCCCTATAATAAGTACCCCCGTTTAAAGAAGCAAGATCTCTTAAGAAACCTTCACTGGCATGCTGCCCTCCTAACATACCAACCGTATAATAAATAATACCTTGTTTCGTAACCCCATCCTGAGCTTGCCTCATCGCGGCATCCTCTGCTGCAGGGTCATTTTCTGTAGCACCCTGCTGAGAGCCATTAATCGTTTGATTCACGTTCCCATCAGTCATAAATATTTGTATTTTTTGAGAATTGGCTCTCGTATTAGCTTTTGAGTGATCATTAGCGAGTTTAACACCGCATTCAAAACATGATGAAGCTATATCTCCCTGTCCACGAAGATCACGTATATTATCTATACCTGTCTTTACTGAATTAAAATTGTTTGTTAAATTAACAGCTACTGATGTTTCTGAATTATTTGGGAAATTTTGATTACCTGCCCATTTGACTACTCCAATACGTGCTGTGGGGATCTTTGCGGCAATTATATCTACAAAATCCTTTGCAGCTCTTTTAGCTACAGCTATTTTGGTCTCTCCTGTATTACCATCCTGACCCATAGAACCTGTATGATCAAAAACGATGATAAAATCAAACACTTTAGCGTCAACACAAGCATCTGTTCCTACGGGTATTGGTGTCGGTTGAGGAGTTGATGAACCAGCATACACAAACCTAATTGCATCAGATGCTACAGTAGTATTTGTATCTTCATTATTATATCCTCCGGAACCACCATCATTATATCCTCCCGAACCTCTATCGTTATAACCTCCGGAACCACCATCATTATATCCACCGGAACTTGCGGAAAAACTATCATTTATTCTAACGTATCCCATGTTACCACTGGCGAAAGTGAACTTGCCGAGTAGATTCCATTGCCCACCATTATTTTGCTGGTTAACATTAATCGTCCGTGAACCACCGTTATAATTAATAATATGCTGCGCATCAGTAGGACGATTGCTTCCCTCCGGATGCCATTCATACACATTATATTCTCCTGGTGTTGTTATATTTGGCGTATATTGCAAATAAGCAGAACCATTACCATCGCTCTTAGAGCGATAGCTACTCCCATATTTATCATATGTAGATGTCCGTGTATCCCACGTGCCGACAACATTTGCTGAATTATTGTCTATAATGATATCAGCAGCGGCAAGAACACTTTTATTTTTATTAAGAGAAGAATTTAGTTTAGCTTTCTCAGAACTCTCATTACTGACCTCAATATCATGTACTTGGTTTGAAAAAATTATTACAGTTAATGAAGAGAAAAATAGGAATGCAACTGCAACAAAAAAGAAATGTTTCTTATTTAAAAGCATTTTCATAGATAAATAGTAACATATTTTGCTCAGTTCACGATGTTACACTTGAGCAAATCCTACTATATATTCTTATCTATTCAAGTTCCTCATCATTACTGTAGCCTGAAAAGGAATAGTAACATTCTGTTCAAAAAAATTGCTTGTATTATTGGAAGAAAGTGTAAATTGCACTGTTACAGTTGGTGAGTCTGTCAATGTTGGCTGACGGCAAACAAAGGAACAATCCTGAACCAGGATGGTGTTTGTATCAATAAGCGGCAAGGTATTTAATGTAATCCCATTAGAATCACAGCTAAGCGTCGTCTCCTGATCTGTAAGCGTAGTAATAGTTATCGCTGATGCAGTAGCAGAGGGAATACACAGGGGATCATCTATACTCTTTGCATATCGGATAGATCTTACTACCTTTGATAAGACAACATCACCATTTTGCCGTAAAGATTCCGTTAAATCTGCTTTTCTGCTACCCCGTAATGTAAGCGTAAGAATGGAAACAACAATTATCCCGATAACAGAAAATATCGCTACAGCAGACAATAGCTCCACAAGAGAGAAACCTTTTGAGAATTGAAAGTTGAGAGTTGAGAAATATCTTTTAAAAGTATCTTTATAATAATTCATAAACTTTTTTTTCATAATTCTCCATTCTCAACTCTCAACTCTCAACTCTCAACTCTCAACTCTCAACTCTCAACTCTCAACTCTCATGGTGCTAGTACCTGGTTTATTGTTGATAAACAAGTGCTATGCGATGAGATATGACAATAGGGATTAGATGCTGGACATTTCCCATCAGACCATGAGGCACTGGCAGTTACTTTTGCGACATTTATAGCACATCCATCCTGCTCCACTTCAACAACCCTTATAAAATTTGCTACGTTTGGTGTTGTACAGGAGGAAGAACGAAGATTTAAAACGGCAGGCACACTATTCAGACAATAAATCCCTGAATAATTTCTAAATTGAGTATAATTTTTATTTCTAAGCTCGCGGACTGCTTCCAAACCTTCTTGAGCGTATTTGGTACTTAAGGTTTTATTCTTAGATGATTGAACATTATTAAGAGATGTAATGATAATACCAGCAGCAGCAGAAACAACAATAGCGATTATACCCAACGCTGCAAGCACTTCAACAAGAGATTGCCCCCGCTGCAAACAACGTGTAACAAATAACGTATGATTGTTACCCTTTGACCAATTCATCATTTCACCATAACCGTCCCATTAACATCTACTTCTATCACCTTTGTTACTCCACTCCCACTTAATGGAACGCGGGATGACTCAGATAGATCGCCTGTTAGAACAGGAAAGAAAATTGTTGTTGTTGCATCAGACCCAAAAGTAATATCCTCAGGAATTTTTTTTGTTTCAAGTGTATATGCATTGCCGCACAACACTCTCAATGTATATTCGCCCGATAGAACATCTATAACAACCTGATATCCTGAAAGCACCTGAGCTGCGCATTGGGATGGCTTTACTTGAGAGAGAGAACGGGATCTGGCAGTAGTAATCATCGTACTAACATCTGCAACAGCCATTTCCAAAGTATGCCTATTATTGTATGAAGCAAATGAAGCAATACCAAAAGAAGTAAGAATCGCAATAATCCCAATAACAACAATTAACTCAACAAGAGTAAACCCCTTAGGGATTTGCAATTTACCATTTGGCATTTTCCATTTAATTTTTACATTATTAAATAGTAAATCAATGGAAAATGGAACCTGGAAAATGGAAGATTTATTCATTAAGGATTTGTTAGGGTATACGACCAATTAGCTTCTCCCCCTGCACAATAAACTGTATCATTGGAAGCATCTTTTTGTTTATCATTTGTATTCTCCAAGCAGGAAACAAGCTTATACTCTGTACCTGTATAAACATATGTATATATATGCTGACCAGAATTTGCAGGATCGCAAGGCACTTTTTGCATATAGGTAACTCCTCCACCGGTCAAAGATGACCCGCATGCAGGAAACGATGCCGGGTAGGACCCCTGATCTGCTCTATATAGCTCCAAAGCTGCCTGGATCTGGCGTAAATCTGATTTTCGCTGCGCATCTCTAGCTCTGTTCCTCCCAGTTAAAAAATTGGCAACAGTAAACGTAGTCAACAACGCTATTATAGCTATAACAATAAGCAACTCCATGAGGGTAAAGCCACGAAGGGGCTTCACATGGGCAATGCGTTGTCTTTTTAACGTATTTAGAAAAGTAATTATTAAATTCATAGTTAATGATAGCCGTTAACTGTTAACCTTTATCCCTAGGGAGAAACGTTGGGACTCGACACTCCATAATTACAAACATCAATACAGGCATTAGATGAGGGGAAACCTGATTGATCCAAGCTTGAGCAAGCATCTCCTCCATTACAAACATCGTTATCTTTTGCCCCTCTTTCCAGACTAGCATAAATATAATAAGATTGCCCACCAGATGAAGGAGGTGAATAATACACATACGTTCTTCCTGAAGAAGAGTCCGCCGGCAATTTAGTCATATAAGGAGCCCATGAAGATCCCCACTCTACTTTTATTGCATCATTAAGAATTCTATAATCTCCTGATGATGATGGATATGCTCCAAAATCATGATAATATGTTTCTAAGGCCCGTTGGAGTTCGCTAAGATCAGATTTTCTTTTCGAATCACTTCCTTTTTTCAATTGTTCAAACGGATTGAGGGTATACAAAATGAGGGTAGAGAAGATAGCCATAACAGCCACAACTAATATAAGTTCAATGAGAGTGAAGCCCACCCTAAGAGCGGAAATTTGAAATTTGAAATTGGAAATTTGAAATTTTCTATTCATAACCCTCTCCCTTATCTTACTAAGAACCCAAGAGCCTTTTCAATTAGTTGGTCTCCCCAAAACATACTTATTACTGTAGCCGCTACAAGAAATGGTCCGAAGGGAATTGTAGACCCTTTGAGCTTCTTTTTATGGAGCCAAACGAGAAATAAAGAGATGAGAGCGCCAGCTATAAAAGCTGTATAAAAACCTAAGACAATTTTTGGGAAACCCAATAAAAATCCCATCAAAAAAGCATAAACAACATCTCCAAACCCCATTCCTTTGCCCTTGGTTATAGCAAATAGAAGAAAAAAGAAAAGGAAAGCTCCCAATCCAGAAAGGAGATAATTACTTATAGGTAGATTACCAGGTATAAACAAATACCAAAGAAAAGCAAGAGCAACAGCGGGAATAACACTAAAAAACGGAATAATTCCATATTTCAAATCTGCAAAGAATATGACGATAAGGCAGGAGATAATAAAGAAAAAATAGCCAATCGTGAGTAGGGAAGGGAAGTACAGAACCGAAATCCAAACAAATGATAGTCCGGTTATAATCTCAACGATAGGATAATAGAAACTCAATTTCGCTTTGCAATATCTGCATTTACCGCTTAATAAAAGGAAGGATACAATTGGTATGAGATCAAACCAGTGCAGTTTATGTCTACAGTGATCACAATGAGAACGGCCCTTTAAAAAAGATTTCCCCTCATTGCTCCTATCAACGACAACATTCAAAAAGCTCCCAACAGCGCAACCCAAAAGAAAAACAATAAAATAAACCAACTGCTCCATGTACTACTATTATGCAGAACTATCCTTAAAAAAGCTACTAAGCCGTAACAAGGTTATATCTTTGTGTGGATGATGCCGATATCTTCTTGTTCTGTTTGCTGTACTGGCAAATCTGATTCTTTAAATACTTTCAGAGAAAATCCAAACTCTGATCCTTTACCGCGGCCTTGAGAATCCGCCCAAATTTTCCCTCCATGAAGATCGATAATAGAGCGGGAAATATATAGACCCAGACCTGTACCCGATGCTGTCCTATTTACGGTATATGAACCGGGGAGAAGACCAAATTTCTGGAACAGCTTGGGCATATCCTCAGGTGGGATGCCTGCCCCTGTATCTTTCACCAAGGTTTCTACCATAGCTTCTTTTTGAGAAAATGACATCGTTATAGTTCCGCCCTTAGGCGTAAATTTCAGTGAATTTCCTATAATGTTAAATAAGACTTCCTTGATTTTATCCGGATCAGCCATGACATGCGGTAGAGATTCGGAATGAACCAGCCTTACCGATACACCAAGTTCGTCGGACCGTGGTCCAACCTCTTCCATAACCTCACCCACCAATTCTTGTAGAGCAACCTCCTGCATTTTTATTGTTATACGCCCAGATTCAATTCGTGAAATATTAAGCATATCGTTAACTAATTTAATTAATCGATCAACAGAACTATATGATCGCTCCAGGTAATACTTCTGTTTTTCTGTTAAAGGACCACCTTTTCCTTCCAACGCCATCCATAAATATGATTTTATGGCACTCATTGGTGTCCTTAACTCATGTGAGGCAACTGATACGAACTCATCTTTTAATTTATCCAGCTCTTTTAACCGTTCATTCGACATTTGAACTTCGTTATAGAGAATCGAGTTATCCATAGCAATACCAATAACCTGAGCCAAACGATCCAAAAGATCTCTCAAATAAGATGATACATGCTGCTCCTCATCTTTCAGGCAGATTGCCATCACTCCGATGATTTCATTACGGACTATGAGCGGATATACAGAAACTGATCTAATACTAAATGATTCCTGTGTTTTCAGGGCTTTATCACGCCAATCCTCAGAAAACAAAACATTCACGAGTGTGTTTGATGTTTTGACGACTCTCTCCTGTATTGCCTGCACCAGAACATTAGTTGCTTTTTCAGATGAGACTTCAAGAATTAGTGCCTGTTCTTCCTGTAAACTATCCTTTTCATCGCTATTATTGCGGGAAAATGACACTCTCTTCAATATTTTATGTTTCTTATCGAACATAAAAATACTAGCTATAGGAAAATCGCTCTCTGCCACCAATAAAGAGGTGACTTGGCGCGCAATTTCTTCAGGGTGAGTAATAGAATCAAGGATTATCTCATCAATTTTCCGCAGAAGTGAAAGCATTTTATTCCTCTCAGAAAGCTCAAAACTTTTCTTATACATTTCCTGGTTGATGTGGGCCAGATCATCTGAGGGGCTGCTTTCTTCCTTTTTACCAATACCTAAAAATTTCAACAAATCCATTCTATATTCAGATTACCATAATATTCTATTCCTGTCATTGCATTATGCTCAGGAAATCAATAAATCCGAATATCGAATATCGGAATCCGAAACAAATTCAAATGAACAAAAAATACAAAATGTCAAAACGTTTTTGAATGTAGAAAATTATAATTTTGATATTATTTCGATTTCGTGCTTTGAATTTCGAATTTCTTAGATGCTGTTAATTTAGCATCTCAGAGGAGCATTTTAGGGATCTGATCCTGAGGAGCTTGAGAGATAATATTTTTTACCGCGTCTCTACAAACTTCCACTGAGGTCAATCCAAACAATTTTTCATACTGCTTCACCAGCTTTTCCAGGACATCTTTTTTATTCCCTTCAATCACTACCTGATCATTTTTCAAACTCACCCTAAGCCCGGGAACTTTACCTGCTTGCTCAACAGCAATAGGTCCAATAATAGTCTGCTGCTCTCTAATAATTTTTTCTGCTATCTGTGCGTAAATATCCATAATCTAAATCTAACTTTCTTTTAATTCAAAACTTGTTATACCAAAACTCAAAATAAATACCGAAGTAGCAAATAATAAATCAACCCAATTGCCGTTTGAGAATGTTCCTACGGTTGTCGTATAAGAAAAGGCAAAATCTGCCATATAATTAACAACAAAACCGAACAAGGTTATCAGAACAGGCCATTTAAATTGCCCTCCCAAATATTTAAACGACAATCCATATACAATAACAGCTAATGTCAGTATAACAACATCCAAAAGTGGGTAAGCAAGATCAAAAAATATCTTAAGCATACCACCTTCCAGCTGCAATGAACCGCCACGGGCCACCACAACCAAAAGATAATATGATACGAGCATAGCAAAAAGAGGGACCAGTATCAAGAGAAGCTGTCCTCCTTTATTACGTAAACCGAACTTTATTCCTGTCGCTTTACCCAAATAAAGAACACCAATTGACCACAATGGCCAACTCAGAATGAAGCTCGCGTCAGCCCATGAAGGATAGGGGATCTCCTGATTTAAGAAGAAATTATAGTACGACCATATCAGCTCACCATATCCCCAAGTGATGAGGCCCATGGAGAGGAAAAAAAGTGCTATACCCATGCTGCTTTTGAAAAGTCCCCATTTCTGCGCGCTATTAAACCCAAGTACTCCTCCAATAATAGGGATTAGACCATATGCAAACGCGAAGAAATAACTATAAGGAGCGTCCTTTACACCAGTAAGAAAAGTATCAAGATGAGGTGAGGCTATTAGACCTAATGATGAAACTGTAAACCACAATAATACCAGTGTCGCGTAAAACCCGCTTAAAAATAGTGAGGCAGAAGTAAATTTCATTACTATTTGGGGTTTTTCAATCCATGGGCCAAAACAATACCTGTATAGCCATGCCCTTCTAACTCCCTATATTCTATGTTAGTATTTCTACTGGAAAAGTCAAGCGTTCTAAAAAGTTTCTTCATATCTTTCTCATTAATATTCGCACAAGGGAACGTTCTATTTCCCACTTCATATGAAGCACAATCCCGTAGTGCCGCTGTAATAAATGTTCCCCCAGGCTTAACCACTGAAGAAATATTGCGCATGTACTTTTTCCAAATATCTTTATCACCAGTAGCTGAATCAGCACAATATGGACTCAAAACTAATCCATACGATTCCCGTTTTTCAGTACCTAACGGATCAGTATCCCCGGCATCAACCTGAATATATTTTGTGATTTTACTTCTCACCAAATCTTCCCGGGCTATGATTTCTTCATCAGTAGGGGAGGGGGTACCCTCACATTGCAGCGTATATTTGACAAAAGGTTTCCAATTGTGAGCATCCTCATCGTTATCAACCCATTTTTTAATCTCCCGAAGATTCTCAGGAAGATAATCAGCCACATGTATCTCATTGGTCGCCAGTAAGAAAGCATGATGCAAAGCTGGCCCAGTACCGAAAATCAGAACTGGTCCTGAATGATCAACCTTTTTCACTGCATCAACAAAAAATTTGATAGTATCTACCTCATCAGGCTCAAGCTCACTGTAATAAGTACGCAAATAATCTTTTGGTACCCACTCATTTTGAAACTTGCCATTCTCTTTTATTGCTAATGCTTCTTCATGTATTCCTACTCTTCTTTCCATACTATTAGATAAAATAAACTTCCGGTACGTCAAATCCATTAAAGGGAGCCGCATACACAGTCGTATACGCTCCGCTATTAAGTAAATACAATCTTTCACCTAATTTGACCTCAGGAATTGCAATATCCTTAAATGGAATATCTACACTATCACAAGAAGGACCACCCACTGTAACTATCTTCTTTTTTCTATTTTTCTCTGTTTTAATCTCATACATGAATCCCTCAATTGTCTCCATAAGCCCATTGAAAACTCCCAGATCTGTATAAATCCAATCTTCTTTTTCTCTCTTGGCATGACCGATTACACTCGTGACCATAATGCCGGTATCACCAATTAATCCCCGCCCCGGCTCAAAAGTAACAACAACATCATTATGTTTTGCTTTAAATTTCTTCAAAGCAGGGTTTATCGTGTGAGCTATTTCTTCAATTGTAGGAATAGCTTTAAGATGCTTAACGGGTAATCCACCGCCGAGACTTAACAATGTCAACTGTATACCAAGTTTCTTAGCTTGTTCCCAAATAGCATCGTACTCATACAAGGCACTTATCCAATTATTTTTATTCATACATTGAGAACCGACATGACATGTTAAACCAAGAGGTTTTAAGCCTTTACTCTTTGCATATTTAAGATATTTTATCGCGCTTCCAGCCTCAATACCAAATTTTTTGGTCAGCGGCCATTCACTTCCCTCATTATTAACAACAATACGAAGAACAACCTCACTTCCTGGAGCAAATTTTGCTATCTTATCTATTTCCTCAAAGGAATCAAAAGCAAGAATTTTGATTTTTTTCTTCTTCAATTCCACTAGAAACTCAGGTGTTTTTATTGTATGAAAACAAACTATTCTTTCAGGAGGTACTCCCAGTTCAATAAGCACGCGCAATTCTTTTGACGAAGCTATTTCAAAT
>CAMPGJ010000019.1 GCA_946885425.1 uncultured bacterium | reverse complement strand
TTTTTCTGAAATGGTAATGTTTTTACCCTCTTTTCAACCAGCCCCTTCTGCTCTCCATCCCCCACTACCAACAATTTAAACTGAGGAAACTTCTTCTTCAACAATTCAAAAGCCTTAACATATGTCAGCACCCCCGTCTGCACATCCAGTCTGCCAAAAAAGAGTGCAGACTGGCGAGTCTTCAAGTCGTCAAGTCGAAAGTCGAAAGTCTTATGCCCCCTTATCTTGCCAGCAGGCAAACTTGATGACTTGATGACTTGATGACTTTCGACTTGCACTGCTCCATAACTTACAAATGTGGGAGCAGTGCCGTACCATTTTTTTATGAAGTCACCTATACAAATATTGCCCCAAGATAGCAGCTCCGAAATTTTTCGAACAACGATAGCGTTTCTCCTGATAGGATAACTCTCATACCCATGAAACGTCGTGTAGACTGATTTGCGAGGATATAATAGACGGAATGGCAAATACCAAAAGAACACATCATGACAATGTATTACATCCGCTCGTCCAATCACATCTCGCAACTTCCACATCCCCTTCCAAATGCGGAATTTCTTAAATTTGTCTTCTTCGCATACATTAATTCTATAAATCTCTATACCTTCTATTATTTCTTTTTCGTCATTGCGAGCGAAGAATGAGCGCGGCAATCTCTTTATGGACGGGATTGCTTCGTTCCTCGCAATGACGCTTGATGACTTTATAACTTTATAACTTTCAACCTTATAACTTGGTGGCTCTTCGGTCACAACAATAACTCTGTGACCGGCCGCCACAAGTCTCTTGCTGATTTCCATCACGTGTTTTTCAACACCACCGATAAGGGGATAAAATCTTCGAGCTAAAAAAACAATTGTCATGCTAACTATTTTGTAAGGTTCCCTGTATGCTGGGGCATTAACTTCTTAATATGCGACCTGAGTACATCACGCTTCAACAGCTTCTTCTCCGGCACCTTTGCTTTATACTCACGTATGACGCTTTCATACGCTTTTTCTACCTTGTGAACCACCTGATCCATATCATGTGCCTGAATAATCTCCTGGCTTGCATCGCTCATTTTAGCAACTAATGCTTTGTCATTCGCCAACGTTAACATCCTACTTGCTAATTTCTTTTCATCATATGGTTGGAATAAAAATCCATTTCTCTTATCTTTAATCAGATGGGGTAATGCTACAGCATCCGCGCCAAGAACAGGCAATCCTGTTGCCATAGCCTCCATCGTCACTAAACTTTGTAACTCAGCTATGCTAGGCATAACAAAAATGTCAGCTACTTTATAAATAAACGGAAGATCTTTTTTAGGTAAATACCCTGTAAATGTTATAAGCGAATCAACTTCCAATTCTGAAGCCAGCTCTTTAAGATACACTTCTTCTTTCCCTTTTCCCGCAATAACAACATGAAAATCTGCTTTATTCTTAATGAGCGCAACTGCCTTAATTAGCACATCAATACATTTTTCTTTATCAAGTCTACCTACAAAAAGAAATGTTGTTTTATTAGGGAGCTTATACCGTTCTTTTAAATATTCTCCATTATTATTTTTATTGAATTTTTTTAAATCAATTCCGTTAGAAATGACTTGCACTTGTGTACCTACACCCAACTTCGTTAGCAAATCAGCAGCTGTCTGCGTTGGAGAGATAACGAGATTAAGTCTACTATAAAATCTCGTATATATCTTCCATATACTGGTGTTGAGAAACTTTTCAAGCTGATCAGGCAAATGAAGATAGTGTGTAATATTTTCAGGCATAAAATGACTTGTCCCGATAATAGGTATATTGATTTGTTTTGCGATACTCATCGCTGTTTGGGCGAGAAATCCCGGATTATTTATATGCATAATGTCAGGCTGCACTTCCCGAACTATTTCTTTAAATTCTTTAGCATGAAGCGGCTGGGGAGAAACTCTGAATTTTTGGTTTTTTTGAATAATAATTGATCTCACCCGATAAACAGTAAGATTACCATCAATAGATTTATAATGCTTAAATGCTGTAGAAGGCGCAATAACAGCTACATGGTGACCATGCTTAGCTAGTTCTTCCGCTAACCGCTCAGTCGCCAAAGCAGCTCCATTAATATTTGGCGGATATGTCTCCGTGACAATCAAAATACGCATAAGGTATATTATACACCACACGGGGATGTAGGATGTAGATCCAACCTTTATTATATCAAATCAGCAAACTTGCTATGCAAAATCAATGAAATTTCATATATAATTAAGGAATGGAAATTCTTAAGAAAGCATACTTTTTCTTCCTCGACTTCATGCAGACTATTCTTCTTGCAGCATCTATTTTCTTGGTTATTTATATTTTTCTTTTCCGCCCCTTCCAGGTAAGTGGGGAATCTATGTACCCCACATTCAAAAATAAAGAATATATTTTAACCAACATCATCGGCCTTAAATTGGAATCTCCTAAAAGAGGAGATGTTATTGTTTTTAAAGCCCCGGCTGATGATGAAAAAGATTATATAAAACGTGTTATTGCAATCCCTGGTGATACAGTCTACATAAAAGAAGGATTTGTTTATCTAAATAATAACAAGCTCGACGAAAGCGCTTATCTCAAATCTGACGTTCGTACGTATGGAGGCAGCTTTATGAAAGAAGGGGTTCCTGTTACCGTCCAAGAAGGTGAATATATCACTTTTGGTGACAACCGGCCGTTCAGCTCTGATTCCCGGGAATGGGGATTTCTTCCCAAAAAGAATATTATCGGTAAATCATTCTACGTTTACTGGCCTGTCAATACAATGCGAGTAGTAAAAAATCCATACCCCACTTCTTTGCAGAAGTGATTTCCCATTGTCCATTTACCATTTTCCATTTAAAAAAAGTCTATTTTTAGTTAAATTTATCCACTTACCTCTGTCATTTCGAGCGTAGCCGAGGAATCTTTTCACCACAGTTGAGTAGATCTCTCCACGTTGGTCGAGATGACAAATTGAGACTTAATTAAGTTAGAGGAAATGGAAAATGGAACCTGGAAAATGGAAAATATTCTTACTTCGTAAGAATATCGTGGATTTGTTTTAACTTCTCTGTCGTTACTTCAGGGTTTCCTTTAATAACAATGGTAACTCTGGCTAATTTACTTGATTGAAAAATAGCAACCTTATCGACTAGGTGTTTTTCCTCAATTTCTTTCGCCATTTGATCCTGTTCAGGTACCCATAGTTGGTCCTTTTCAGATGTTGGCTCCTTCTTCTGTGTATCTCCTTTTACTTTTCGGGCCAATTCTTCTGTCTGCCGCACCGTATAATTATCACGAAGAATAGTCTTAAAAGCGTCAAGCATGAGCTTAGGATCACCCAAGGATAGCAATGGGCGTACATGCCCCTCAGTAATTACACCTGCGACAAGCGCATCCTTTATAGCATCAGGAAGTGAAAGAAGGCGGATTGTATTTGATACAGCTGGAACGCTTTTTCCCACTCTTTTTGCAACTTCTGTGGTACCTAACCCGAACTCATCAATTAATCTTTTATATGCAAGCGCTTTTTCAATAGGATTCAAATCTTCACGCTGAACGTTCTCAACGATAGACATTTCCAGCATCCGCTGAGGAGTTGTCTCCATAACAACGACAGGTACTTTGTGAAGACCTAATATTTTGGATGCACGCCATCGGCGTTCTCCGGCGATAATTTGATAACCTGCAGGGGTATTTGCTACAACGATTGGTTCGAGGATGCCTTGTTCACGGATAGATTCGACGAGATCTGTCAATGAATCGGGGGTAATAACGCCACGCGGCTGAAGTGGATTAGACTGCAACTGATTAGTTTCGAGTTCAAATATTCTTTCACCTAAGCTATCCATAGGAATGGTTATTTTGCAACAACCTCAATAATTTTTTTACCTTTGAGACTTTTAAAGTTAACAATACCTTCAATAAGAGCAAAGAGTGTAAAATCTTTTCCCATAGAAACCCCATTACCAGGATTAAATTTAGATCCTACCTGACGAACAATGATACTTCCAGGAGTAGCCTTTGATCCACCATAAATTTTCACGCCTCTGCGCTTTGCTCTGGAATCTCTATTACCTTTTACCGAACCTTGTGCTTTTGTATGTGCCATAGCTTTATATTATCATGGTTAAATAGTTCTATGGCTATATGGTTCTCTAACCATGCGACCATCCAACCATTTAACAAATTTATTTAACGCTTATCTTCTCAACTTCCAATTTAGTCAATTGTGCTCTAAAACCCATTACTTTTCTATATCGTGCCTTTGCTTTGAACTTAGCAACTCGGATCTTATCACCCTGCTTCTGCTCGAGCACCTTAGCTGTAACAGTAACACCTTCCAACGTAGGTTTTCCAACCTGGACATCTGATCCGTCAGCTACCATAAGAATTTCAGAGAACACATGTGCTTTTCCAGCCTCTACAGGAAGTTTGTCAACTTCAATTACTGAACCTTCAGATACTTTATACTGTTTTCCACCTGTTTTAACGACTGCGTATTTCATAGATTCAAATATTATAGCAAACAAATCAAGCTTCTACAAGGCTCAGATTTAACTCAGGGGATAGGGGCTAGGTTCTAGGGGCTAGTCATCATTCTGGCCGCGTCCAGAATCGCTCGGGTCTTTATCCTCTCTACTCTCCCTTATCTCCCCAACTTCCCTAACCTCCCTATCGTATCTCCAGCACATCTCTTCTCTTCGATGAGCTTATTGAGGATAAAATTCCTAAAAATATAAAATTAGAGAGAAGCGAGCTTCCTCCGAAAGACACGAAAGGGAGTGTAATTCCAACAATCGGGACAATACCTATATTCATCCCAATATTAACAAAACTGGAAATTAGGATAAAACCGCACGCACATGCAGCAAATGTTTTTGTGAATAGATCTTTTGAATCATTAAATATCATGAAAATACGATAGCAAAGAAAAAGTAATGCTACGATTACAATCCCTGATCCCACAAACCCCAGTCCTTCCGCGAGTGTGGCGAAAATAAAATCCGTATGCCGCTCAGGCAAAAACCGGAGTACTGATTGCGTCCCCTCTGATAAACCTTTACCTCCAAATGAACCTGAACCTACAGCAATCATAGCCTGTATACTATTATATGAAGTCCCCAGAGGATCAGAGGAAGGATGCAAAAAAGTCATAATTCTGTGCCTTTGATAGTCATGAAGCGTCAACCATATAAATGGTGAAGCCAAAATGAGAGGAATAGATGACAGTGCAAACCAGCGCAAAGGAAAACCAATAACTGCAAGAGCAAAAAAAGCTACCAGTACATATAAGAGCGCAGTACCCAAATCAGGCTGTAAAAAGATACATAGGAAAACTGGGAAAATAAAGAAAATCAGCTTTACATATGAACCAAAGGTCGGGTGTTTCTTTTCTGCTATATATGATGCAAAAACTAATGCAAGGAAGGGTTTGAGAATCTCCGAGAACTGCAGACGGATACCGAAAATATCAATCCACCGCACTGACCCTCTACTTTCTATACCAATTACAAGAATAATCCCAAGCATGATTAAAGATGCTATATAAATGGGTAACTGTAACTGCTTTACAGACTCAATATTTATTCTGGAAAAAACAAAAAAGGCTATAATTCCGATGCCCAAGGTGAATAATTGATTTTGGAATAATGCAGCATCCAATGAGAATAATACAGTCAAGCTGATAATGACAAGAACTGCAGTAGGAACCAGAAGCCAAAGGTCTATGGGGAAACGATTTTTCATAATAAATTATTATACGTCATCCTGGCCGAGTCCAGGATCGCTCTACGAATAATAGTTCACCTAAGAGATTCTGGACGCCGCCAGAATGACGTTCTTAAACTTTCAATCGTTTAACCCCAAACTCTCCCTTACTAAGCTCATTAACCAACGCATTCTTTTTGATGTACTCTTCATGCTCCACGGGCCAAGTTTCCAAACTTACATCCACTTTCTCATCAAGGCTTGTCTCCAATTTTTTCCGCTCTTCCTGAATCTTACGCACTATTCCTCTCGCATCACCCTCAGCCTCAAGCTCTGGAGTAATTTTCGTATCGAGATCTACCGATAGCTGTTGCCCTTCAACAACCATCATTTCTATTTCTTTAACATTAACCTCATCTTTTATCAGCTGAATTAATGAATCATTCAGCTTATTAGACCCACTTTTAACAATAATCTTTGACAAAGGCTGCCGCACTTTAATCTGCGCAACCTTCCGCTGTGCAAGCGTCATCTCCACTATCTTCCTCACCAGGATCATATCTTCAATTAATTGGGGCCTGCCCCGCGAAGCTTCAGCGAAGTGGGGCCAATCCGCCAGATGAACTGATTCTTTATCTGTAATATTTCTATAAATAGCTTCTGATAAAAATGGCGTTATTGGAGCCATTAACTTGCAAACAGTCATAAGAACCAGATGCGTCGTTTGATAAAAAGCTTCTTTATCTTCTTTATCCTCCGCTGTTGGTCCTACACGGTCACGGCTCCTCCTGATGTACCATGTAGAAAAATCTGTAACAAATGATTTAATTGCATCTATTGCCCCAACAGTATCATAGCCATCCAAACTCTTAGTAACGTCCTCTACCAACTGATCCAAAAGCTCCAAAATCCACTCATCCAAGACACTTGGGCTTACGACTTGATGACTTGATGACTTGATGACTTGATCTGGATTCCATGAATCCAAATTGGCGTACGTGACGAAGAAGTTGTAGACATTCCACAAAATAAGCATTGTTCCTCGCACCTGCTGTTTGTATTGGTCTTCTGATATAAGAATATCTTCTCCCCGCATCACAGGACTTCCGAGAAGGTATAAGCGCAAGGCATCTCCACCATATTTTTGCAGCATTTCTTTAGGATCTGGATAATTTTTGAAGTTTTTACTCATCTTTCTCCCATCAGTACCGAGAATTACTCCTTCTACCAGTACATTACGGGAAAGCATATTTTGCCCATCAGATCGGAGTGATAATATATTTGAAATCACATGAAGAACATAAAACCATGCTCTGATTTGTCCTGTATATTCTCCGATAAAATCTGGAGGATAAAATTTGTCCGGCTCAGTCTTATCTGAAAAAGGGTAATGACGTTCGCCAAATGACGCTGATCCAGCCTCTATCCAACTATCTAACACTTCAGGAACTCTATGGCTTTCTTTACCGCATTTATTACAGATGACAGTAACCTCATCAATTTCTGGCTTATGCAACGAAGAAATCTTCTTTTTAGATTTTTCTTCTAATTCTTGTATAGATCCGGGGACGAAACGTTCACCACACTCACATTCCCATACAGGAACGGGGCTCCCCCAATATCTATTGCGGGAAATATTCCAGTCAGGTGCATTTTCCAAACTCTTTAGGAAGCGGCCATGTTTGAAATGCTTGGGAAACCAATTTACCAACTCATTGGTTTCTTTCATTTTCCCTTTTAGATCCTGGACGTTAACATACCAGGCATTAATTGGCGCGTAATAGAGCCTTGTATGACATCTCCAACAAAGAGGAACACGATGACCCTTTACCTCCTTTTTATACACGAGCCCACGATTCTCCAAATCTTCATCAACTGCTTTATTTGCTTTAAGATAATATAATCCGCCAAATTGTGGAACATCAGCTTTGATATGCCCTTCTTCATCCAGATGCATTTCTATATGCACATGCTGTTCTCTCATTACTTTCAAATCCTCCTCACCATACGCAGCAATTGTCACAATACCCGTTCCTTCATCAGCAGTAACAAAGTTTCCCGGTATTATGACAAACACTTTGTCTCCTTCTGCTACCTTATCTTTATAATAGTCATAATGAGGCTCAAATTTTTTACCGACAAGCTCAGACCCTTTCATCTCCTCAATAATGGTAAACTCTTCGTCATTGCGAGCAGAGCGCGGCAATCCAGTTGTGGACGAGATTGCTTCGTCATTCTTCCTCGCAAAGACATTCTTGAGAGTAGTCTCAGCCAAAATATAGAACTCCTCTCCTTGTTTAACCTTAACGTACTTTAATTCAGGATTAACAGCCAATGCTGGAGTTACAATTTTATTCCAGGGAGTTGTAGACCAAGCCAAAAAGTACGTAGCATCTTCCCCTACTACTTTATATTTATATGTTGTTGTATCATCCTGAATTTCCTTATAATTATCAGCATCCATAGCTACTTCAAAATTAGAAACCGGTGTAGCACAATGAGGACAATATAATGAAACTTTCAGACCCTTATAAACGTATCCTTTCTCATACATCTGCTTAAATACCCACATGACGGACTCCATGTAAGGCATATCCCATGTCTTATACGCATTTTTGAAATCAACCCAACGGCCTATATGGTCTACATACCATTCCCATTCACCTGAGACCTGATTAACATAGTGGAGACACCGATCAATAAATTTCTTAATACCAATTTTTTCTTCTATCTCTTTTTTGCTTTTTATATCCAGTTCACCTTCAACTTTGTTCTCAATAGGTAGTCCATGGCCATCCCAACCCCACACTCTGCGCACTCGGTATCCCTTCATTGTCCAATACCGACCAAAAAGATCCTTTGGAAGACTGGAGAGAAGAGAACCATAGTGAGGCATACCTGTTACAAAAGGAGGCCCATCAAGAAAAGTCCATTCTTTATCTTCTGGACGTGAGGAAATAGATTTTTCGAAAATATTAGTTTCTTTCCAATAACTAAGCAATTCCTCCTCTAACTTAGGAAAATCAACTTTTGGATCAACAGGCTTAAACATAGCTTTAATTCTAACCTAAAAGCAGGGTTAATTCAAGGGAAGACTAAAAATGGATAAATGGTTTTATGGCTATATGGTTCTCTTAACTATCCCTAGAACCTAACCCCTAGGTTCTATTGTGTGCACCAATAGCAAGAGGCTGTACCACCTTGTGATTTACAATTAGCAGCAATTGTTCCATCTTGATTATATTTCGTGTTTACATCATTTTGCTGAGCTTTAGATTTAGGTTCAAAGCAAACTATTGAATCAGTGACATTTGTTGTTTGTGGATTCGGGTTTGTTACAGTAACCAAAGATAAATCTGTTGAGCTTGTAAATGATTGTTTTAATTCACCATCTGATGTCAGCGTTTCAATACATGTTGTTAGACCACTGAGTACAACTGCAGAGAGAGTATTCCCACCTGTGTAGCAATTTGCACCACCATTTGCTGTTGCATGCCAAGGAAGAGCGCCATGATTAGCATAATACCGCACATTAGCCTCAAGAAATTGCGTTGACAGTTCTTTTACTCTTGTATCTCCACCTTTCTTTATCTGTTCAAACGGATCTATTGTTGCGATTAATGCTGCAGCCAGAACACCTAATATAGCAATAACAATAAGAAGCTCAATAAGGGTAAAACCTTTTCGGGAAAACTGAATAATTGAAAATGGAAAACTTTTCATAAATCTACTCCTAACTAAATTAGAACATAACTCTATATGCCTTGTCAAGCTACCATTAAAAAGTGGGAAAGAATCATATTTGCACGAAACATTTGTAAGAATTGTTAACTTTTTGTACTTTAAGGCTTCTCAACTATTGTAAGGATTTATTTATATTGTTATAATATTCACATGAAGCACTCTATACTAATAGTAGAGGATGATGAAGGGCTACAAAAATACCTCAAAGAGCTCTTGCTCGATAATGGTTTTGCTGTTGATACCGTGACCAATGGCCTTGAAGCACTCAACTTTTTTAGTACCACACAACCTGATCTTATTTTGCTGGATTTAGGACTACCGGTAATGACAGGAGAAACAGTTCTTCAGGAAATAAGAAAAAAAACAAAAGATCTACCAATTATTTTATTAACAGCAAAAGATTCTATCAACGATATTGTTCAGGGATTCGACTTGGGAGCAGATGACTATGTTACTAAACCATTTATAGCTGATGAGCTTTTAGCCAGGATTAATGCCAAACTTCGAAAGCAATCAGACACAGATGCTATTCTAAAAGTCTCCGACTTGGAATTAGACACTAAAACCCTGCAAGTCACCCGTAATGGAACCCAAATACAATTAACACCTCAGGAATTTAAGTTGCTTCAATATCTCATGAACAATAAAGGACGAATTCTTACCAGGGAAATGATCCTTTCAAGAATCTGGATGTACTCTACTGATATCGAAACAAGAGTAGTTGATGTCTACATGGGCTATCTCCGCAAAAAAATCGACGAAAACAACGAGAAGAAACTCCTCCACTCCGTACGAGGTTTCGGCTACGTTATTAAAGAATAACCCAATCAATCTCAATAATTACATGCAGAATGTCATTCCCTCTTAAAATCACTTGTCATTGCGAGCAGAACGAAGCAATCTCCTCCACAAAAGTTAATTGTTAATTTTGACAAGAAAAAAGCATTGGAAGTGAAGTGAAGAAACGGTGTCGACCGTGATCCCCGCTGAGGGGGAAACAGTGCGACAGCACCTCTTCTCAACACCTTTTTTCGAAGTCCGCAATGCGGACAACGCCAATGCTAATTGTTTTGCTCTAGTAAGTTATGGAAAGCGACTATGGAGGTTTCTGATCGCTCAGATCTCACCGTACGGATCGAAACCGAACATAGCCCACTTGAGTTCTTCTTCTCGTCGATGGGCTAGGCACGTAGGACAATCGTCCATTCGGACAGTCATCCAATGCGCTCCGAGCTGGATACATTCAAGCTCCAGATCGCTTTGCGGTGGTACCTTTCCAGTATGCCCGGCGTAGCACTCGTAGAAATAGTTGCCTTCTTCATGAAGAAGATCCTCACGATAGGCAATTACCTCTACTACTTCCCAGTCTTCCTGCTCCCAATAGTTGCCGGGATTGAAGCCTTCTTCCCGTTCATGGATGAGGTTAGAAACCTTTTCCACAGCAAGCGGGTCGATGCGCAGACTTGTCATGTACTTCTCCTCTTCAGGTTTCAGTTCAGAGCTGCGGTTGTAGTCAGGTAAATAGTATTACCTGAGCCTTTACAAAGCCATCCTGCCGAACTGAACTCAGAGATTACCCTCTGAAGTACAGCAGGTGTTGGTTTTTCCGGAAGCATAACATCGATTCCTTTTCCGAGAAAGTAAACCTCCCCGAGCTTGTCATCAATGTATTCTTCCACCATCTCTACAGTGAGCATGATTTTCTCCTTTGCTTTCCCTAACTTTTCAAAGATCCTGGACAAGTAGATCCACCAAGGCGCAATTGCCCTAGCTTATCAAAGTCCTATAGGAGATTATATAACAATATTATAGGTTATGTCAAGGCTGGGGGTAAGAATTCCAGAAGATTATAAAGTTAAAAGATCCAAAGCTACTGCCGCTGACCAGGCTTGCTGTTTGCAGGCTTGCTGTCCTCGTTCATTTTGATACGGCATATATTGATTTTCATGCTTCACATAGAGCTCAATAGGCGAACCAAAATGATGAATGGGTGCCATTGTTGCGGCGTGGAGTTTTTCAGCTTCCTCTCTGTATCCAAAATTTACTAGCCCTTCATGCGCCATACCATTGAGCTTTGGCCAAAAACTCCCATTGTGATATGAATTTTGGCCAGGAATGTATGTGGAGGAAGCTGTACTCATCGTTCGGATTCCGGCGTCATGTTCGAACATATCAGGCATAAAAGATCGCTTCACCAGACCTGGTATGTACTTATCTTCTAAGATTGACTCATATCTCCCATCTTTATTATACCCACTCCAAAGAAGCAGCAAAGGATTTCCCGTCACCGTCTTCAATTGATTTTTATCGCCATCCAGAGCCTGAACTGGAAACATATGCCCTTCAGATTCAAATAGGAACAACTCATTAAACCTCTTCTTTATTTGTGCTGCTTGTGCTTCAAGTTTATGAGCAAAATTTTCTGTTTTTGCATAGTTATGATTCATATCCCCATAAAAATCAGCCCATTTTTTGAAAGCAAGCCATGCATATCCTTGAACTTCAACCGGTGCAATTGGATAGAGAGGAAATTTGCCGTCAGCTTGTGTAACAGACTCCATAGAATCAGTCCATGACTGGACATGCAAACCCCAATGCTTTCTCTTCTTTGGAAATTCATATTCTAAAAGCTGGTCCTTATCACGATCCCCATAAGTAATCATCCAGTTAAGACCTGCTTCAACTGATGGCAGTGCTTTGAGTAAAAATGCATCATCATGAGTAGCTTCCCAATAATTATTAATGGCTATCAGGCCAAGAGGGGTAGAATCCAAAGAATCATAATTTCTAAATATGTTATCAGGATATATGTACCAGGGATTTACTTCTCTCTTGGTCAGGCGCTCATGTTTTTCTTTTCTATATTCATGAATAAATTTCCCTGGTTCTTCACCACTTTCTATATTAAATTCTTTACCCTGGAGTGTCATAAGTGTTGTGAGAGCTGTCTTAGACATAGCCCGAAGTGGTTCAGGATCAATATGCGTTCTTGTTGCGGGATTGGAGTACACTTTGAGTAGTTTATTTATCGTAATAAAGCTATCTCTCCCGAAGATGCAGCCGTAAATTTCCTCCTTGCCAGAGGCATTGATGCCTTCGTCAGTGGCGAGATCGAGAACGGATTCATAAATTGTATTTCGTAGGGCAGTTTCTTTCATAAAGCGATTTGTTAGAATCGTGTAAGGACTATATCACAA
>CAMPGJ010000018.1 GCA_946885425.1 uncultured bacterium | reverse complement strand
CCCCAGGAAAATAAAAGAGTAAAAATTAAAGATAAAAAATTTATCTTGAAGTATTTTTGCTTTTTACTTTTTTCTTTTTACTCTGATATAGTTTTGCTCTCTTGACATCATTTGCTAAAACTCCCTATGATAAATATATGTTACATCATCCACATCCGCTTCATGAGAATAACCTGAAGGCAATAATCTATTTACTTCTGGTTCTTCTCGCTTTTGGAATCTTTATTCTTTTCTATAATAATTCAGAATCTATTCTTCAGTCACATTCATTTACATTATTTATGGTTTTGGTGACAGTAGGAATGACTTTAATGGTAGGTTTGGTATATTTAGTAAGTAACAGTAAGCATCCATCTCATCATAAGGTAGCCCACCATAAAGAGATAGCATACAAATCAAAGGCAATCTCTTCAAAAAAGGGCTCCGCGAAGAAAAAGAAATAAATTCATCGTACGGGCACAATCCTAATCATCGTACGGGCACAAAATTTTGTGCCCCTACAACATTCATCGGCCATTTTACTCCCATTGCGTGTGCACTTAACCAAAAATCTGAACCCCAAAGGCTGACTGTATTACATGGTGTACCAGAAATATGCTTGTCCCAGGTTTCTTTCAATGAATGCCGGGAATACGTAAGTATCTGTTCTTCAGGATTAATTTCAGATTTTATTATCTTATACCAGGATCTTCCATTTCCCCATGGTTGTGCTTCCACTTCAGCAAAATAAATCTCACAAGGAGCAAATGCATGACATGCTGAGATAAAAGATGCTTTGTATGCTTCAAATAGTCTCCGTATTTTCTGTAAAGGGGCATGTTTCCATGTCTCTTGAGAAGGATATATATCAAATCCTAGTCTTCCTTGTTTGTCCAAACTAGCAAAGATATTTTTGAATGTATCAAAAAGTGTATTTTTATCTGCTGCATCAATATTTGTATTCATGAAGATAGGTTTTTTTGTCATTTTTCTTATTAAAGTTACAGCAGTGAGCATAAATTTTTCTGACACTTCACCCTTGATATCTTCTGCTCCTGCTATTCGTTGTTTATCAGGCCATTCATTTGCAAAATGAAATCCATGAATCCTTTTATCAGAACCATACCGCTTCAGCTGTTTCTCCAAAAATTTCAATCCATACTCATTTAGTTTATGGTTATCATCAATTCTCTCTACCGTTGTCATCTCGACCGGAGCGCCTGCGTAGTGGAGAGATCTTTTCAACAGAGCAGCTTGGGGTGACAAGATCCCTCGGCTCCCATTGGTCGCTCGGGATGACAAATGAGAGAGTACTTTTTCTGGTAAGTATATTCCCGGATAATGAGGGTATTGAAATGGTCCTATGCAAAGGTCTACTAAGAGCTTATGCTTTGCACAAAGTGCCAAGATTGCATCTAGCGGCATCCAATTAAAGCTCTTCCCGTCTTTTGTCAGTTCGTTAGGAAAGATAACCAAACGTATTCCTACGATACCGTATTGTTTGAGAAGCAAAAGAGATTCTTCGATAATCTTTTGATGAGACATCCAATCGCTGGTACCTCCTTTTCCTTTATTTTGAACAGTGGTTAGTTCCCAACAAACCTTCTGAGGGCTAAATGTAGTCCATATCTGCATGGGGTGATTATAGCATGTAGAATCTGCAGAATCCTTCGACTAGCTGTTATTTATTGATTTTCAGCAGTTCAACTTCGAAGATGAGGGTAGCGAAACCTGGAATTACAGGGTCAACACCGTATTTACCATAGCCAAGTTCGTGTGGGATGATCAACTTTCTTTTGCCGCCGACTTTCATACCGGGGACACCCATATCCCAGCCTTTGATAACGTAGCCGACGCCGATAGCAACATCAAATGGTTGATTACGGTCATGGGAGGAATCGAATTTCTTTCCTGGTACTCCTGATCCGGGTGTCTCTTCCAGCCAACCAGTGTAGTGCATAACTACATGGTCACCGGACTTTACTTCCTCACCATCTCCGACTTTGATGTCTTCAATCTTTAACGTAGCATCGCTCATAAAAATAGTATAGCACATTATATGTCATCCTGGAAGGAGTGAGCGACTGATAGGATCTCCTGAGTGGGATTCTATCGCTCTGTTACCACTTCGCTCCAGAATGACAACCTGCTACAATAAATATATGAAGAAGAACTGGTTTGCATTTTTTTCTGTTGTTTTATTTGTAGGTGCAATTGGACTTTATTACACCTTTTTTGTCAAATCAGGTGAGTTAGTTACTGTAGAATCATTTGAGCAATGTGTAGCGGCCGGCAATTCTGTCATGGAGACCTATCCGGCACAGTGCCGGACTAAAGATGGAAAATCTTTCACCGAAGATATCGGTAATGAGATACAGATGTCAGATAAAATCAGGATTGCTTCCCCCCGGCCAAATCATTATCTAGTAAGCCCCGTGACAATAACAGGTGAAGCCAGAGGAACATGGTTCTTTGAAGCCACAGCCCCGGTAAAACTTATTGATGAAGCTGGCAATGTTGTTGCCCAGGGATATATTACAGCAAACCCCACTTCGCCTACGGCTACGACGGGGCAGCCCCCTCAGGCTGGCAAATTGAAGAATCCTGGTAGTATCGCCTCAGAATCAGCGGAAGCGACATGGATGACCACCGAGTTCGTTCCATTTACAGGAGAGCTAACATTCACCGCGCCAGCCACTCCCAAGGCTACATTAGTGCTGGAAAAAGATAATCCTTCAGGACTCCCTGAAAATGCGGAGAACCTCAGTATCCCGGTGTACCTTAAATAAAGGGATAGGGTTTAGGGGATAGTCCATTTAAATACTGTCATCCTGAACTCGCCTGGAAAGAGGTTCTCGCACTGAACAAAGTGAATGTGTTTCAGGATCTCATAGTCCTTATAGTTCGAAACGACAAGGATTTCTGCGTAGTTCTGCGTTGGAGTTTGATTAGTTCAGCGGTTGTCGTCAGACAACTGTGCCTTAAACCAATCCACAAATGGATTTACCGCGGGGTTCTGGGCGTAGGCGAGAGCTAGGTAGAGTGTGATGAAGCTGCCGTATTGTACTGTCTCTAGGAAGTCATCGTAGACCGTACCTCCACTGGACATAAATTCATGTACTGGATATCCATTTTGCTCGACAACTTGTTTGGTCAGTTCTACGCGCTTCTTTATCTTTTCTGAATAGTTAGGTGAATTAAGGATGATAAAGTGTAGTGGTGCGCCTTGTGGGAACTGGAGACCCTCCATCAGATGATGGTTTAGATCCGGGATGAGATACAGTGCTGAGAAAGCCTTACTTGTTTCGTTAAATTGATTACGCAGGATCTGTGCATTGCCTGCAAGATGTTCAGCTGCGAAGATGATTGGGATTTTGTTATAGAATGTTGAGAAATCTGTATTCGCTTGCGCTTTTATCTCTTCAAATGAGTCACGCATACGAGTAATAGCATTACCTATTTCATGTTCTTCGATATCTACAACACCAACTTTAGTCAGAAGTCCCATGAGTCCGAGAATGGTATAGCCATTGCCCAGACGTGGTACACCTGAAGGATTCATCTTCCCATCAAAGATATACGCAGGAACATTATTGTCTTTCGCAAATTCAGCAAGAGGACCTCCTTTGGTCAGTACAACCATTTTAGCTTCTTTGGCTTTGGCATCTTCTGCACAAGATAGCACCTCTTCTGTAGTTCCGGAATAACTCGTCAGCACTACCAGCGTATTCTTTCCAACATAATCAGGAAGAAAGTAATCACTTACCATCTCTACAGGGAAGGGAAGATTACGCCCCAAAACTGCTTTTAAGACGAGAGCCCCGTAAATTGATGCACCCATCCCACAAAAAACAACATTGTCTATCGTACCAAGGTGCTTAGGAAGATCCAGACTAGTGACCTCATTCCAAGCAGTCTCACACTGCTTGATAAAACCCTCTGTAGAGCCCAACGTGTCCTGTGGATCCAATTCTTTTAATGCCTCTGTATTACTAAAATCAACCATAATGTTTTGTCATCCCGGACTCGATCCGGGATCTATAAACTAAATTCGAAATGCGAATATCGAAATTCGAAACAATATCAAAATTATAAAATTCTAAATCCAAAACGTTTTGATATTTTGTATTTTGGTCATTTGAATTTGTTTCGTATTTCGGATTTCGATATTCGGATTTAAGTTCTCTCCACCTTGCGTTGCTCTTCTGTCTCATCCGGCCTTGCATAGTCATCTTCAAGTCGGAAGGTGGTTCCGATCTCTGGTGTCGATACTTCTAGTATATCGCAGTCAGTAATGCCTACTAGACGATGCTTTTGTCCCACCTCTGTGGTGTATCCTTTTCCTGGTTCCAGTTCTGTTTCGATCATATCTCCCTGAGCGTTCTCCCAAACAACTTTACCTTGTCCGTTCATGATGAACCAACTTTCTTGTTTTTTATCGTGTACCTGAAGAGACAGCCGTGCACCTGCATTTACATGAATAACTTTACCCATATATGGCTTATCATCTGGTACCCAGTGGATTTCATAACCCCAGGGTTTTTCAATCCTACGTGCGTAGGGAGAGTTGCTATATTTTGATTTGTCGAAATTATCCATAGTTTAGGGTCTAGGTGCTAGGGGATAGGGGAAGAACACCCTTAAGCCCCTTTTGCCAGGCTTTCAATAAGTCCTTTTAATTCATCCCTCTTTTGCGTCATTGTCGTTTCATCAAAACTTTCTACGTTCAAACGGAGTAGAGGTTCAGTGTTTGACGTGCGGACGTTAAATCTCCAATTAGGATAGTTAATGGATACTCCATCAAGAGTATCTAAATCACCATCTTGATACTTGGTTTTTAATGCATCCAGAATCTCTGGTGCATTAGTAACTTTGAAATTAAATTCTCCAGATTCATGACTGCGTTTGAGATCATTAACGACTTCAGACATGGGTTTGCCTTCTTCTGTGAGTACTTTAAGGACGCAAATAAGCGTTGCCAGCTGTGATTCAGCATTGCCATTGGCTTGATAATAAAAATGACCTGATGATTCTCCTGCAAAAATCCCGCCTGTTATTCCCAGTTGTTCAGTAATAAAGGCATGTCCGACTCTTGTTACAGCAGACTTACCTCCAAATTCTTCAACAATTTTTTTGGAGCCAAGAATATACCTCACGTCAAAAAGAATTGTCGATCCTGGTTTTTCTTTCAATAATTCTCTTGCGACGAGGGCAGTTATAATTGTTGCCGGAATAATTTGTCCTTTTTCATCAACAAAATAGAGCCTATCGCCATCACCATCTGGAGCCAGTCCAAGATCTGCTTTTTCTTCGATTACTTTTGCCTGAAGATCTTTTAAATTATCAAAATCAAGGGGATCTGGCTGATGCGCAGGAAAACTTCCATCCAGCTCAAAATTCATCTTCACCAGATTAGTAGGGACGATATTGAAAAGAGCTTCAATATATTGAGCACCCATTGCGTTTGCTGGATCTGCAACTATTTTAAAATGCTTAATTTCAGGATTATTGAAAAGTTTTAGTGCATTGTCAACTTCCTCATCAAGAATATGTTTTTTTTCTATAACTTCTCCTTCATGCAATGGAGTGAAATCAACACCGCTGATAGCCATATCCTTAATCTGTGGCATGCCGGTAGAGCCGCCGATTTTAATAAGACCATGAGGGCTATTAATTACAAATTTTAAACCGTTATATTCTTTTGGATTATGTGAAGCTGTGATTTGTATACCGCAGTCATATCCATAATTTGCTGCAGTATAATAAAAAGATGGTGTTGAAAGTTGTCCGCAGTCAATAACACTGGCTCCCATAGCAACGAGCGTTTCTTTTGCTGCTTCAAACAATTGCGGACCTGAAAGACGCATATCATAAGCTAGGACGACAGTTAATTGATCTTTATTTAATTTGTCATAGAAGAATTTATAAATGGCGCGGACGATGTGAACAATGTTATCTTCATTAAGCTGCTCAGGATAAATCCCACGGATATCATATGCTTTAAAAATTTTTGGATCAATGTCATTCATAGTTATGGTCATCCTGGAAGGAGCTAGAGCGACTGATAGGATCTCCTGAGGAGTTTCTATCGCTTCGCCGGGATACTATTTAGAACCAGGCTTCGCTCCAGAATGACATATTCAATATTATATATCTAGTAATAAAAAGTCAATTGCGGATCTTACAGGTAGGGAAAGTGACCCTGTTTTTTGCCCTACTTCTATTTGGAAAAGCTTATGGTAAATTTGTTTGAGTTCTTCAGGTGTAAATGAAGCTGCTTGTTTTTGTAATTTTGTTTTTTGCCAAGGTTGCATCCGTTTGATCTCGTCTATTGCGTCATTGCGAGCGACCGTAGGAAGCGTGGCAATCTCGTTTGGACTAGGTTGCTTCGTTCCTCGCAATGACGGAGTGAGTGCAAGGAGAAGTCTTATCTGCCTGACTAACATAAAAAATACCATCTCAGTCTCTGTGTTAGCGATTGTTTGATGAAATAGCTTAACAAGAATTTTTCCATTTCCACGTTTTATATTGTCGAGAAAAAGAAAAAGTGTTTGGGGAAGCCTAAATATCTTAATTTCTGCTGTCTTAAACCCTAAAATTACACCTTTTTCAATTTCTTTATTTTCCCAAAGGATAATAGTGTGTAACGAGGCATGTTTATCAAAGTAGGCGAGGATAGCATCCAATTCAGTTGGTTCACTGGTTTTTGTTTTTCTTCCGCGTGTTTTTTTTGTGAGGAGCTGTTCAATAAAAACTGTTTTACTGTCTTCAAAAAGCCCACCACCTTCAAATATCTGAGCCAGGTCAGTTAACGTGACAGAAGCACCATCAAAAGAATGAGCACCAACATGCTTATCCTTTAGATCAGTAAAATACTTCCGTGAAGCAACAATATCATCACCATGTACAATTATTAGCATAATGCGAATTGTCTCGAATTATATTCGAATTTTACTACGAATCCACAAATATTTGTAGATTTGTAGCTAAATTTGTAGTGAAAATTTGTAGTAATTCGCATAGCTTTTATATTTTCACTAGCCATTTATATATTTCTATTACAAAGGACATTGGGAGGTATGGTTCTTTCTTTATTGTTTTTTTACTGAAGTTTACTTTTGGAGTTCCTGTTGGATTATCAGACCGGTGTGTTTCGGCAGCAAGAACTGTCGCGCTTAGTGTTGGGGCTCCTTTTACCTTTGTGAGATTACGTATTGCATCATAGGGTTTTGTCGGATGAGCGGCGCCGTCCAGAAGAGAGAATTTTTCGAATGGCCCTCCTGATCCCTGAAGAAGAAAAGGCGCAACAGCAACCACATTAGGATCATTCCATATCGTAGAAAAAGCTTGTTGGTAATAGGTTGCCTGTTTTTCTGGTGAAACTGCTGTTGTTGACCAGCCTGTTTCTGTGATAAATACGGGTAGATCTTTCTGGCTGAGTGTTTTTGCTAGTTTGCGTTCGAAAATAAAGCTTCCCGTCCCCATAAGGCTCGTGGTATTAGGAGGCTGCGCAAAGGCTGGATTTGGGTATGAATGACTCGCCAATCCATCCACCTGATTAAATATACCAGGTACTGCGTCATTCATCCTTCTCATATAATCATATTGATTCATATATAGAGGAAAACGGTTTGGTGCTGCATTATCAAGTCCGGCACTTATTAAGAAAAAGTCAGGAGTTTTTGATTTAAATACAGTGACACCAAAGCTTAATAAATCTGCGTACTCAGCAGCATTTACTCCGCCGCCCCATTCGTCACCTCTGTTTACTTCGTTAAAGAGAATAACATATCTGTTTTTTACCGGCCAGTCTAAGGAATCTAGAAAATTCGCAAAATCTATGATATCTGCATGCGTAGGTTTTCTCCATACTTGCGTATTGAAAGGATCACCCTCTGTTGAAAGACGTATGATAGGGATTACATGAGATTTTTTTGCAGCATCCATAAATTTTTGCCATTTTACTAGATCCTTATCTCCAACCTGGACAGGTATAGTTACATAACCCCAGTCTCCACCGTTGGAATTAATGAGTGCAGCAGCCTGTGGGAGTTCTGTATCAAATAGAATATGAATTCCTACTTTGTTATTTGGTTTATTAAGAGGATACTCAATTGCATAAGCACGTGGGGCAAGAAGTAAGAAGAAAGAAGTAAGAATTAAGGATAATATAACTTTTTTGGCCATACAAACAAATTATAACATCAGTTACCTACAATTTGTACGATTACTGTCAAGTTAGTACCATATAGTTTGAGTCAAACTGGAAGAGTATATGGAAAGAGAAAGAAAACTTGGACATCTTCTGCCTTATGAACGGAAAGATAAGGTTTCAAAAATCAATATTGAGCCTGAAAAGGCATATGGTATTTACCTGCCTGACTGGAATGGGGTAGTTAATGCTATCAATACTTTTGCTCATAGCGAATATCAATCAACAGCTCCTATTCCTCGATCTCATATCATATTTGAGAGTGAATTAAGAAGACGTGGAAATTCTCCTACAAAAGGGTTTAAATATTATACAGAAGAAGATTTGCGTGACTATAAAAATTTTACCGGTGAGCCCGCCTATCAGACAGAGATTGATACGGCGCTCAATGCTGTTAGAGCTCATTTTAAAAAAGGGGAGAAGCTTCAGTTGGACGATCAACATGAAAATAGAGGATCTGTGCAGTTGGGTAAAGACGGAAGAAGTGCATTTTTTATTGGCGGCAGAACATTTTACAAAACAAATGTTACAATTGAAGCGCTACGTTCCGAGAAAAAAAATAATTCTGCTGACTCTGACCTTCGTCGTTATACAGAACCATATCTACTCAATATTTATTCTGAATTGAATAAAGAAAATCCGGAAGCGATCCTGCTGCAAGCAATTGGTGCAAAGCAACCTGTCTTACCCAGGCGCATGCAAATATTGCTTCATCCGGAGGGATATACCGGGATTAATTCCGGCGAACTGGCGGATCGGCTCAATGATACATTACACAATGAAGATAAGGCCAAACTTGGTAGACTAAAAGTCTTTGCAGCCTTTACCCATCCTAAGGGCAGTTTACTTGGTGTCTATGACGGTCTGGAACTTAGCATGCGCTCCTACAATACTCGCCATCTGGAGAACTCAAGCCAGCGTCAAGTTGGTGTTGAATTTCTAATTACAGATCCTACATTAGAATCCCGGATTTATGGAAAAACTAATCTAATTCCTCCTGAAAAAAGACAAACAGCTCAAGCATTAGCTGAAAAGGTTCGGGACGCATTCCAGGGTTAATTATATCCCGATTGATGGGAATTTAGGAGGAAGAGGAGGTTTTTCTAGAATATCAATATCCATAACGTCTCTTCTGTAAGCAAGTGATCTGACAAATTCAGAAGGAGCTGTAAGTTTTACGCTAGAGTTGCGGTATTGAGGTTGGAAAACAATTTTTTCAGTAGATTTCTGAACTGTTTCAAGTGTCTCTGTTAATGATTTAAGATCTTCTCGACCCGCTTCAATTTCCTTTTCCTGTCGGTCTTTCTCGCTTTTTGAGGATGCTACATCAGGTCTTGTTTTTGCTTCGACTGCCACAATCACTGTTGAAATAGGATTTTTGTTTAAATGCTCATCTGCTTCAGGAGTAAAGACATCAAAAGGTTTAGCTTGTTCTGCACCAGCCGAAAGCTGTGCATTAAGCATAATTGCCGCCATAACTTCAACCGATAACCCTTGTCTGTGTATCTCTGCCATAGTGGGGATTATAGAACAAAATTGCTGGTTTTGCAAAAATTCAATAAATGCCTATTGGTTTTATAAGAGGATCAGGGCTTGCTAAAAATTACCTTTACTGTACCAAAAAGTTTTTGATCAACACTCTGTACGTCAGTAAATCCAAGTGTCTGAGCCATGTGTCCGGTCCAGGTGTTTTTTGCTGCTTCTTTTTTATCTACTTGGGTAGCATGTCTCATGTTTTCTATCTTCCTTATATGTTTCCAATACTCATCATAATTGTCTCCTCCCGCCCAAAAGCCTTTAATTCGGCGTATTTCTGAACCTTGTTCTTCCAAATATGTTAGTGAACGTTCAACAAGTGCGGATGCGTAAAGATCCGGATGTTTTACCGGGGGATTGCCGCGTTTGGTTCTAATATTTAAGCTGAGCATGTGAGGATCATCATAGTCTATGGCTGCTTTAAATATATATAACGGTGTCCCTTTTGTATTAGGCAGTTTTTCCTGTGATTGTAACAAAACCTGATCTTTTTGTATCGACCCTTCTAGCAAACTTCCAGACCTGCCAAGGATAGGAAATTCATCAAACCCATCCCGAAAAATGTTTTCCGGAATTCCACCAATAAAACCTTCTCGCCCTGTCATGGGTAGGATTATAGTCAACTGAGGCTAGATTTGCAATGGAGGAGTCCTTAATTCTTACTTCTTGCTTCTTAATTCTAATCTACGCCGTGCCTTCGTTCCAGGAGGTGAGGTATTTTTTCTGTTCAGCTGTTAAGGTGTCAAATTTAATACCCATGGCGTCGAGCTTGATACTAGCGACTTCCTGATCGAGTTCTTTCGGAAGCGTGTAGACTTTGTTTTCCAGTGTTCCTTTATTTTTGACAAAGAATTCAGCTGCAAGTGCCTGGTTAGCGAAAGACATATCCATAACTTCTGCTGGATGACCTTCTGCTGCTGCAAGATTGACCAGGCGTCCTTCACCAAGTACGTGAATCTTTCTGCCATCTTTCAAAGTATATTCATCCAGGAAAGGACGGATAGTTCTTTTGGCTGTTTTCATAGATTCGAGACTTGGCATGTCGATTTCACTATCAAAGTGTCCGGAATTAGCGATGATAGCTCCATCTTTCATTACATCCATGGATTCTTTAGAAATGACGTGTTTGTCTCCAGTTGCAGAGACGATAATGTCTGCGATCTTTGCTGCTTCTATCATTGGCATAACTCGATAACCATCCATAGCAGCTTCTAATGCACGTACTGGATCTACTTCTGTAACTACTACGTTAGATCCCATACCGTTTGCGCGCATGGCTATACCCCGTGAGCACCAACCATATCCGGCAACGACAAATGTCTTTCCTGCTAACAAAATATTAGTTGCACGCAAAACACCATCGATTGTCGATTGGCCAGTACCATATCTGTTGTCAAACAAATGTTTGGTGTCAGAGTCATTCACTGCGATAACTGGAAGTCTGAGCGCACCTTCTGCTTCCATTGCCTTTAATCTGATGACGCCTGTGGTTGTCTCTTCTGAAGAACCCATGATTTCTTTTAATTGATCTGTGCGCTTTGTGTGAAGCATATGAACGAGATCAGCACCATCATCCATAGTGATCTGTGGACGATAGTCGAGCACTGCGTTAAGATGCTTGAAGTACGTTTCATTATCTTCACCCTTGATAGCGTATGTTGGAATACCATAATCTTTCACAAGTGATGCGGCGACACTATCCTGCGTAGAGAGGGGATTGGAAGCATTACATACAACATTAGCTCCTGCTGCCTTAAGCGCGATCAGGAGATTGGCTGTCTCACTAGTTATGTGAAGACACGCAGCAATTGTTAGTCCTTTAAAAGGCTGCTCTTTAACAAAGCGCTCCTGAATTTTTTTCAGAACCTGCATCTGTTTTCCAGCCCACTCAATTTTGAGCTTGCCCTCAGGTGCAAGATTGATGTCTTTTACGTCGTAGTTAATTTCGTTAGCCATAATGTTTATCGTCATCCTGGCCGAGTCCAGGATCTCTAACGTTTAAACGTTCTTTTTTAGAGATTCTGGACGCCGCCAGAATGACGTTTTAAAATTAAGATTCTATAAGTTTACCAGAGTGCCGTAATTTTTTCTATAGCGAGTTTGGAAATCCTTTTTTGTGTAGGTGTGTTCCTGTGTTCCGTATTTTTCTATACAAAAAGATGATGCTACTGATCCCATCTGCCCGCATGTCTGGAGGTCATAGCCACGCATCAGTCCTGCAAGAAATCCTGACCTCCAGGCATCTCCTGCTCCTGTCGGGTCGATAACTTCTTTTGGTTTGGCAGTCTTGATTTCGATGGTTTCTCCGTCTTTCTGGATGAGAGCACCCTGTGCGCCAAGTGTGGTAATAACCGTTTTTCGTTTGATAAGCTTCTCATACTCTTTTACTCTTGTTTTGATGAGATTAATTTCGTAATCATTACCTATCAGATAGGCCGCATGTTTTACACCGCGTGTGAGATCGTCATCGCTTACTTGTGTCAAAATAAATCCAGGATCAAACATATAAGGGATATCTAGAGCTATACATTGTTTTACAAAAGACATTGATCCTTTTGCTCCTTGTGGACCGATAAGGACGAGGTCAGACTTTTTGACGATCTTTTTTAACTCTAATGTGTCATTGAACTCTCCAGCTCCTAGAAAGAAGCCCCAGATTTGGTTATTTCCTTTATCTGTCATGGCAAATCCAGTTGAAGTGTAAGTATCTTTATATGTTTTTACCTTAACGTTAATTCCCATATCTTTAAAGTACTTTTTATATTCATCAAAATCTTTACCTGCTGCTGAAAAAAGTATGTGAGGAGTATCCAAAAGAGCAAGGGAATAGGAAGCATTACCTGCTGTTCCACCACGGCGTTTATCAAATGTTTTAACTATAAATGAAAGATTAATGTTGTGTATCTGGTCGGGAAGGATATGATCCGAAAAAGAATCAGGATAATCCATAAT
>CAMPGJ010000017.1 GCA_946885425.1 uncultured bacterium | reverse complement strand
AAACAATAATCCGCCGACTTTCGCCGACGGATTATGTGCTTTCATTATTCTTGCACTGATCTTTACTTGAACTTCTTCTGCATAGTGTCGAGAAGACCTTTTGCAAATTCTTTTCCGCCAAGACCAAAAGCGATACCACCTGCGAGTGAGACCATCGCAACAAAGCCTGTAAATAAGATACGGACTAAGTCTTGGGCTACACCAAGCTGGTTAAGTACTGCTAAAAGTACAAAAACTGATACTGCTATACGCGTCGTTGACGCAACTGTCCGGGAAACATCTGCTGATAATTCCCTTGTAGATGCGAGAACTACATCAGCCGCTAGTCTCGCGAATACGAGACCTACGAGTCCGATGATTGCTGCCACAAAGACATTTGGCATGTATAGTAAGAAACCGTTCAGGAGTGTCGTCACCTGTGGTAAGCCCCAAACCTCGACGGTAGGAACTAAGAACAGGATAAGAACAAACCATCGTACGATTTCTGCCAAAATATTTGTCCAGCTGAATTCCTTCCTTGCTTCAGGTACTCCATATTTTTTCAAATATGTTTCCACTTTAAGCGCATTAAAAACCTCGAGCATGATTCTTTTCACGATCGAGGCAATAATAATGCCAATTAATAAGATGATAATTCCGGCAAGAAGGTTAGGAAGGAAAGCTGCTGTTGTCAGAAGCCCTTTATTAAGCGACGCAAGCAATGTATTTGTTATATCTGGTGCCATTAAATCACCCCCCCTCGGGTCGCCCGTATTATAACAAACAGGGGCGCCCTTTGTCTCGCCATATAGGCGGTTATCTCTAGAAAGGTTTGGCTATTCTAAATTAGCAGTCATCTGTCTTCTGTAATCTCAGTTACTGCTAATACCAAGATTAGTATGTCACCGGTTTACTTTACTTGTCAATAGGCATCTACACTGATATAATATCAGTGTAGAACGAGGAACAATAAGCTTAGATTTTTTATGTCATCCTGAATTTAGTTCAGGATCTAATAATTCCATTAGCTGTAAAATGAGATGCTGAAATAAATTCAGCATGACATCTTCTTTAGTTTTTAGTTCTCTGTTTATAGTTTTTGCTTTGCAAAATTGGGCCGGTAGCTCAGCGGTAGAGCAGGAGCCTTTTAAGCTCTTGGTCACAGGTTCGAATCCCGTCCGGCTCACAACGAGGCTAAAACCTCATCAAAATCTCCCATTCCCCTTCATGTCTGAGGCTAAAATGGTTCGAATCCCATGCGGTTGTGGTATACTCTTCTAATGGTTGAAAGAGGTAAATTCAAACATTCAAATTCTGAAAGCAGATTCCTGCCAAACTCTGCCATGTCTGAGTCGGAAAAAAGAGGCAAATATGGATGTGTAATGAGATCATTAGAATCTTTTTTTGGTACAGAAGCAACAGATGGAGAATGGAGATTTAGAATTAATAGAGCAGTAGAAGTGCTGCATCTTATGGATGAGGCAAATCAATTAAGCAATCCTGAATTAATTCATGCAAGACAAAAACAAATTGTTGAGGCTGATATGGAAGAGGTGAGAGGATTTATAACAGCTCTTGCTGATAATCCTACCCCACTTGGCCAGGCTATAAAGAATACAAACCTCGTGTATAGTGAGAAAAATGCAGCTGATGTGTATAGAGCCGCTAGATCGGGCAATGATTTATTGGTGATGTATAGTTATGATGTTGAGGATCCGAATTATAAACATGTTGGCCATATGGCTCATGTTAAATACGATTGGATGAGAGGTATCTACTCTGCTAGTGACGACAAAAAGATTAAGCCTATGGACAGCATGTATAGAGTTTTTGAACGTTCGAATTGATGGCAAACTCTGACGAAAAAATAGATAAACTACTTAGCTATTTGATGGATTTAGCAATTGAAAATCTACAAAGAAAAAATCAGGAAACAAAAACACGCTCAGACTCCTCCAAAACCTTAAACACTCTCAAAAAGTAATCCCAAACTCGTTCCAAAGTGGAGCCATCTGGTTCACCGAGTCAAACTCGGCTTCGCCCATACAACAGCGAAGACTAGTTTGACGAAGGTGAATTAACCAAGTTAGACTTGGTCACACCTTTAAAATCTATATTTTATAATGAATAAAACGTCAGACGTTTTATCCCACTCAAAATACTTCGTATACATATTTGTCAGCCTCAAGGATCAGAAATTTTAGTTAGTTATACTACCGATTTGAAACGCAGATTAAAAGAACACGCTGAGGGTCAAGTTATCGCAACTAAGAATCGGCTCCCTCTGAAACTTATCCATTATGAATATTTCGTCAATGAAACTGATGCAAAAGCGAGAGAAAGATTTTTTAAGAGTGGGTTGGGAAGAGAGCAAATGAGACAAGCTTTAAAAAGAACGTTAGAAGAATTACAGCAGCTTCAATAATTCATTGAAGGTCAAGAAGTTGACTACAAGCAGCTATCACAACTACTAGCTCAAGCGAGCGAATCTTTATAGATCTTTGTGATCCGTATCTTTAGGGGTAGATATATTTTCCATTTCAGATTTGATTCCACTTAGTTCTATTTGCTTCTTATCAATAACCTCAGAATCATTTTTCATAGCTACACTTTCCTGCATCTTGAGAGCTTTTAACTCATCAAGTACTTTTTGTTCTTCGGAGTCCACAACGGGAGGTGTAGATTGATCCGGGACTTGTGGTGGATTGTTTTGAGGGTTGTTTTGGTCGTCCATTTCAATTTATTCTATCACAAACCTCTTGCTTAGTGTCAATACGTAGCTCTGCAGTTATTGACGATTTACACTTTGCCTGTTACTATATGCAAACAATGGCAGAGGTAGAAAATGGACCAACATATAAAAGATGGATTTCCAACGGAAGGATATTCTATTCTGAAACAACTCCACCAGGAGTAACAATACAAATATCTGAAGGTGATGGAATTTTAGCAAGCCAAAGCTATCATCTCGAATTGACGATAGCGCAAGACGAACACAATAAAGGGACTCATACATCTAAAGAAGAAAAAGAAGAAATTATTTTTCAAAAAAGCGCAAAAAAAGCTATAGAAATATATAAAATAAAAGTTATTCAGGAAGCCCGTGAAGGACGCGCTGATAAAAATAAATAATTTTAGTGAAGGGTTCCATTTTTTAGTTGCTTCCACTCTCTCCTTGTACATTTCTTTGACCAATCCCTCCAGCCTTCATTATTTCTGTACAGAGGAAACTCATCTTTTTCCACCCAATGTAATTTCTCATCATCAGTGATGTGATCGACAAATACTTTGCCATCTAAATGATCTATTTCATGTAGAAAAATTCGAGCTGTATAGCCTTCATACTCTTCTTCAATTGACTCCCCTTCTCTATTGAGAGCTCTAACTTTTATTTTCGTCGGACGTGAGACAATACCACATACTCTGTCAGTAGAATAACATCCCTCATACCATTCTCCCTCTTCTTCAGATTGCCATATTATTTCAGGATTAAAATATACATGCAAGCCACCTCGAAGAGCCTGAGCCTGTCGAAGGTTTTCACCATGTCTCCCGGCTTCTCTATCAACCAGAATAATTTGTTTAGAGATACCTATCTGCGGAGCAGCCAGCCCTACCATAACCGGCTTTTTGGCATCTTTTTGCTCCCCATACGCTATCTGGAACATTGATTCAACAATTTTCCGGATTTCTTTTGAGGCTATTTCATTAGGATCAACCTTAGCAGCTACTTTTAATAAAATAGGATCATGTGGAGGGACAAATATATTCTGCATGTGGGTCTATTATACAAGCCTTGCCTCCAAAAGGCATCAGAAGTATACTTTAATCTGAACAAATACAGATTTACTTATGTTTAGAATATCAATTCTTGGAGGAACTTTTGCTCAATTTCATAAAGGACATCAGAAATTACTAGCTGCTGCTTTTGAACAATCAGAGAGCGTTATCATTGGTATCAGCCAGCCAATTCTTTACAAAAATAAATTTTTAGCTCATACAATAGAAGATTATCAAACACGCGAGAACTATGTGAAAGCCTATTTGAAATCTCAAAATTGGCTTCAAAGAGCGACACTTATTCCTATCGATGACATATGGGGTAACAGCCTAAAAGAACGGACAATAGAAGCAATCTTTGTTACACCCATAACCCATCCTGGAGCAGAATTAATCAACAGTGAACGTACAAAAATTGGATTTCCTCCTTTACAAATAGTTACTGTACCATTGGAAAAATCAGCAGATGGGAGACCAATTGCCTCAGAGAGAATACGTGCGGGAGAGATAGGCCGTGAGGGAAATGTTTACCTAGACTTTTTCCAAAATACGCTTCATATGCAAAAAAATATGCGTGAAACATTACGCAAACCACTTGGAAAAATTGTCAAAACCACTGGTGAAGCTATTGCTCATTTGGATTCCCAACAAATTATTATCAGCGTAGGAGATATTATCACACAGTCATTGGTTGAAGCACAACAAGAGCCTACTATTAGTATTATCGATAATAAGACGAGGCGTCATTCACTACCGTTAACTGCTAGAGATACATCGAATACCTCAATTCTTAAAGCTGATAATAAGCACGGAACAATTTCATATGATGCTGCACAAAAAATTAATCAAATAATAAAAAGTCTAAACGCTTCACCCTTATCCCTTACTCCTAAAAATATTCTTATTATTGACGGAGAAGAGGATCTCCTCGCTATCCCCGCCATCCTTCTTGCTCCCTTGGGAGAGTACGTCCTGTATGGGCAATATGATGTAGGAATTGTGGTAAATGAAGTAACAGAAGAGAGGAAGAAAAAAATAGCAAAATTAATAAAAAATTTGTTTAAACAGGAGTTATCGGAATAAATTTGCGAAGTTGTTTGTCTTCCGGTGGATCAACCCATTTGCCATCTTCTTTGATTATATCTGTTAATACGTTAAGAGCCTTTTCTTGAGGGACAATCTTGACCAGTTCACCAGCTCGCATGACCGCAATTTTTCCTCCACCCTGTCCGATATATCCATAATCCGCGTCTGTATTTTCTCCCGGGCCATTTACTACACAGCCCATCACAGCAATATCCAATCCTTTTAGATGTCCCGTTACTTCTCTTACTTCATCTACAACAGTCGGCAGATTAAATTTTGTCCTGCCACATCCGGGACAGCCAATGATCTCTGCCTTTGTTTTTCTATGACCGCAAGCTTGTAAAATGTCATAGCAAACAGATAGCTCAGCAACAGGATCCTCGGCTAGAGAGACTCTAATCGTATCTCCGATACCATCGAGTAAAAGAGGACTTAATCCTGCTGTGCTTTTAATCCGGGCAGATTGACCATTTCCTGCTTCTGTTACACCCAAATGAATTGGATAATCCATCCCCCTCTCCATCATTGTTTCTGCGAGAAGCAAATTGGCGCTTACCATATCGCGCACCCTGCTTGCTTTCATAGAAATAACCAGATCCTGAAAATCATTTGCTTCACAAATCTCGATATATTCCATGGCGGACTCTACCATTCCTTTGGGCGTATTTCCATACATAACAGTCAGCCTCTCAGCTAGACTGCCATGATTAACCCCAATTCGCATGGAAGTGCGTTTATCTTCCTTTTTACACGCTTCTATAACAGGTCTTAAAGCGCGATCTATTTCCTCCCGTTGCTGATCTATTTCATTTTGGGAATATTCATCAGGTCTACCTGTTTTTTTATGGAAGACAAACAATCCCGGATTGATACGGACTTTATCGACATGTTTTGCCGCCTCTATTGCAATCAATTTTCCCTGATGATGAACATCAGCGACCAATGGAACAGGTTCATATTGTCGTTTTAATTCTCTCTGAATTTCTTCCAGATTTTTAGCATCCCGCATAGTGGGAGTAGTAAGCCGGACGATTTCAGCACCTGCTTTATGGAGTTCTATAATTTGTCTGACAGCGCCCTGCGTATTACCCGTTTCTTCAGTAATCATCGATTGGACTCTGATAGGATTGTCCCCGCCTATGCCCACAGCACCCACTTTCACCTCTCTTGTCTGTCTACGCACAAATTTCTCACTCATACAACAAAAAAACTATACCAGAAACTCCCTTCTCCGTCCAGAATGCATACACATGCTATAATCCCTCTATGAATGAAATAAATCGGGGGAATTTTTCTCAGGAATATATGTGTCAGGCTGATATAACATCCCGCTTGACGAAACAGGCTGATATTGCTGAGGCAACATTAGATTGCAGAGGTAGCTTTTGTAAAGATATGATACGAGGTACGGTCTATTCAGTGGGTGAAAATTTAAACGAAGCAGAACTCAACGCAGAATCATCCTTGCGAGATGTCGTAAGAAAGGTCTGTCCGCAATGGAAAACCGTAAGAGATGCAGGATTGGCTCCCGGTGAAGGTGATGAGCTCCCAGACAAGTACATGCCCCCGTTCAAATAGGATAGGAAGTAAGGATCTGCTTTAATTCTTCAATATTTTTCGTCAGCATTAATTTCTCTCTAAATGCGGAGGACTCGGGGAAGTTGCTGATATAAGTCTTACCAAATTTTTTGAGCAAAGCAAAATTGTGTTTGCCATGCCATGTGCGTTCAAAGACATTGATGTGTTCGAGATAGAGATCAACTCTTTGCTGCACTGTTACTTCATGCATGTTTATCTTTGGATTAAACATCCATGGGTTGGCAAAGATACCTCTGCCGACCATGTAGCCCTCACAGCCATATTCTTTATACTTATCCCCTATTTCTTCCAAAGAAACAATATCGCCATTGCCGATGATTATAGTGTCAGGTGCAATTTCTTTGCGTAATTCCATAATCTTGGGCATTAATTCCCAATGAGCAGGGACTTTTGATTGTTCTGCAACTGTACGCAAATGTACTGTTAGGGTTGCAATATCTTGATTAAGTACATGTCCGATCCATTCTTCGAGGAGTTTTCTCTCAAATCCAATTCTTGTTTTGACACTTACAGGTAATCCGCCGGATCCTTCTTTGGTAGCCTGGATAATCTCTGCTGCTAAGGTTGGATTTTTAATAAGTGCTGAGCATGCTCCTCCTCTGATAACCGTTCTATCCGGACAACCCATGTTAATGTCTATGCCAGCAAACCCCAGTTCTTTTACTTTTTGGGCTACCAAATAAAAACTTTCAGGTTTTGTACCCCAAATCTGAGCGACAACAGGTTGCTCTTCAGGATTGAACCGCAATCTTTCGGCAACTCTTTCACCAGCTTTAGAAAGTATCCCTTCAACCATCGTAAATTCAGTGAACAGTACATCAGGTTTGCCCATGTTCACCACCATCTGCCGGAATACAACATCAGTAACTCCATCTAGTGGAGCTAAAACGGTAAATGGCCGTGGTAAATCTTTCCAGAAGTTTTTCATAGTTTGTATTATATAATATCCGTCATTCTGCGTCACCCAGCGCCGCTACTGATTGGAGATCCTGGACAAGCCAGAATGGGGATAATACTGTAAAATAAAATAACAATGGAAGATAAACTTAATAATTATAAAATCGTTCATGAACTTTCGGATGAGCATATCCGACAGCTGGTAGCATATACGATGGAAGATGCTGATATACGCTGGTTTACCAGAGATGCACAGCGGTTTGCTGATTTTGAATCAGCAAAGAGATTTATAGGTCAAGTAAAGATTTATGCTTTACTTTTTGATGATGAGCTGGCTGGAATTATTTGGTTTACTAATAAACTCCTTCCAAATAAATCATATATAGAGGAATTCGCTCATAATTTATATGATACAACCTTTGCAATCAGGCTTTATGAACCAGCAAAGGGCAAAAAATTAGCTTTACCATTTATGCAAGAAGCTTTCTCCCAATTTGAGGAACAAAAAAATCAAAACTATGGAATCTGGCTGGAATCACGAGCAGACAATAGCCGGGCTATCCATCTCTATCAAAAATTTGGTTTTAGAAAAATTTCTGAACCAGATAGTGACAACCGCATCCTCATGGTGAAATAATTAAATTTGGCTTCAGGATCTGCCTGCTTTTGGCTCTTGATTTACTGCAAAATTCTCCATACTATATATGTATATGAAGAAAAAACCATCAAAGAGTAAGAAATCCATATTTCCTCTTTTCTTATTGATTGGAGTTATCTCAGTAGGCTTATCAGTCGCAGTCTTTCAAATGGGTCAACCTCAAGATCCAAGAACAAGAGCCCAAACAATGCCATCGCCTCCAGATCAAAGCATGTTTGATCCGATGGCTCCTCCCACTAACTGTCCAAATACTGCAGCAGAGTTGCAAAACTCAGCAAATGAACAGGCTTTATTTGATGCAATAAATGCATACCGCCAAGAGAAGAATCTAAGAGCGATTATGGCTACTCCACAACTGAAGAAATCCGCTAAATGGTACAGTAAAGATTTATCCATGAATAATGTTCAGATGCCAAATGGAACTGATTCATTTAATAGGCCACTAGAAAACCGATTATTTGATTGTGTTGTCGATCTATCAGGAGAATTCAGAGAGAATATAGCTATAGCTCCAACTGTCCCAGAAGCTCTCGCTGCATTGAAAGCTGATGCTGAACTCAATGGTGATCTCTTATCTCCTACAGCTGATTTTATGGCAATCGGTCAAACAGGTAATTATTGGGTGGTAGATATGGCGTCTCCTCCAGGTTCTGCACCAAATCAACCTGTACAGCCAGATCCAACAGATGTGCCTGCAGCTCCAACTAGTGTTCCTGCAGACCCAGGAACAGGTGGGAACCCTGGCCAGGGAAGTGTGATTCCTTCACCTGCTTGTCTTGGTTCATGTCCTACAGATGTACCGGATGCTGCAGCGGGAACAGGAAATCAAGACCCAGAACCCACACCATGCGTTTCATCACAATTGAACTCAAACAACGCAGGGGATGACATCCAGGCTAACCATAGAAAAAATAAGAATAAAAAGGGCAACAGTAACGGGTTAATAGAGCAACTAATAAAACTGATAGAAGAACTTATAAACCTTCTCGGAGGCAGTACTGGTGGGACAATTGATCCTGGAACCTTAGATCCTAATGACCCAGGTTCAGCCCTTCCTGACACAAACCCCTGTTAATCTCTTATCATCGCGAGCGAAGCCGGTTCGGTCTGAGCTCACGGTCGAAGACGTGGCGATCTCGTCCACAATTTCTTTAGAGACTAGATTGCTTCGTCACTCATACTTCATTTCTCGCAATGACGCTTTCTTAAATTCATTAGAAATCTTGTAAAATAGCTTGAATTACCGAGCAATAAGTACTATAATCAGCTTTTGTAAGAAATACTATGAGCAGAAACGCTGAATTTGGACAGAATACATCACAAGAAACCTTGTTTTCCCGAACCTCAGAAAAAGAAAAAGGCACAAAAATAGACGCATTGATTGGTAAAGCAAAAGATATCGCATTCCTTTATGGCACCTCTCAGGAAGCGCAGAGGAAAATTGAAACAAGTATAGACAGAAGATTTCGAAGCTACGTTGAAGAAGGGGAAATTATTGCAGAACAAATTTCTTCTGATAAGTATAAGAGATTTATAAATACTACTCGCGATTTTCTTCAAACAAGACCAGGAGGTGTTCAATGCTCTGATGGAAGAATACTAAACGTAGCAATATTTGATCCATTAGTAGGATTGCTTCACAAGAGGCCACAAGGCATGCCAGAAACGAGATATTCTGCTACAGATGAGTCTGCTGTGCTGGAGGATGAAATTGTAGCTGGTAAGATCAGTGCGTCACTAAAAAAACGAAAAGAAAAAGGATACAATCCCGAAGTAGTTGAATTTCTTGGCCCGCACATAGATTCTATGGATACTATGCATGGATGTGGCGCCGCAAAAGCAAAAATTAAAGCAGGCGGAAGACCACAGTCAGAAGCGGAAAAAGAAGGAATGAAATTTGGTGGGATTGATCTTTATTTTGATGAGCTAGATTCACAATTTTTTGCATTTGAAACAGACATTAAGAGAGCAGGAGGTAGTGGAACAACCTATGACATGATTCATGACTCATACTCACAAGGTCTTGTATTTGGTCTTCGGGATGCTTATTTAGAAGGATTATTAGACCCGGAAAAACCTTTGCGGAAAAATATGGAAGATCTCCACTCCACAAAGAAAATTCTTATGACAGAGCTTTTGGATGAGAAATTAGTAGATGACATTGCTCTCGCAAAACAGAAACTTGGAATTGACGGCGATAAAAAAATTGATATTAAAGATTCACATAAATTTGCAGAGAATCTTATTCTTATCGGAGATATCACCAGAGAAATTGTAGAAAAGCAAGAACATTCAGAAGAAGGATTTTCATGGATTCCAACTGATCTTAAAAAGGATAAGACTGAAAATACGGTTAGAACCCTTGCTTATATGGCTGTCCGTAATTCAGTTTATAGAGATATGGCAAACATTCAGCCCGGCAATCATGACTTGCGTGAACATCCTGAACAATTAGTACGAGTTGGACCAACTGGTGCTACTTTTAACACAGAAAATATTGCTTTTGTGGAAGTAACACCTAACGCTCGTCTTACTCAAGATGATAAAACAGGTGTTGATAAGCTTTATGGACTAGCGTACACCCACATGCCCAAACTAAAAGATGAATTAGCGGCAGATTTTTCTAAAGAAGGTCGGATAATTCTGGTTACAGGAGGAATCGATGCAGACAAATATAGAAAAAGAAGTGCAGCAATTGATGATTTTGAGGTTACAGCCGCTATTGTAAGAGGAAATATGTCACAGATCCGCAAAGAATATCCCAATGGTGTCCCGAATGGCGATACCGTTGTACTTGGAGCAATTTATGATGAAAAAACAAGAAAAATAATAGAAGTTATTTCTCCGTATGCCGAACAAGATAATTTACCCGAAGATATAAGTTTTAAAGCTACTTAGTACTGACTCCGATGATAACCACAACATCTGTGGTTATCGCTGCCCCTGATGGTGATGTAGAAGCTTCATCTACAACGTATGATTTATCCAACACTGCTTCCAGTTGCTTCAAAAATTCTTTATCTGTCCCCTTCTTTGCCTGAATTTGCGTTTCTTTATAATCGTCTAAATCAGCATTACCGGTAGTTGTGACCTTAAATCCGGCAGCTGTAAGGTTAGCTTTTACTTTTGCTGCTTCTCCTTTTACACCGCTTCCATTTAATACTTTGATCGTGAAGGCAGAAAGATCAACTTTTTTAGGTTCTTCTGTGGGTTCGGGAATTTCTGTAGGAACTGGTGTAGGAGATGGTTGTGTCATAGACATACTTGTTATACTCGGAACTTTTATATCTGAAGACTTCAGCAGGTACTCTCCTCCTCCCATGACAGCCAGACCTAAGACAAACGCAACACCAGCAACAAGAAAGAAGAATGGAAGGGAGTTTTTCTTTCTTTTATCGTACAAGCCATCACTAGTAGAAAATGCAGAACCCTTAACATTGAAAAGACTATCATCTTTTTTCAAATCAGAAGCTTTATCTACCGAAACTTCAGTCTTTTCTTCCTTTACTGCAACTGCTGCCTCTGATACTTCTTCCTTTGATTCAGTAACAATCTCCTCCTCTTTTGAGATAGTATCGCTATGTGGAACTTCTTCTTTACTTTCCTTTTTAACCTCGCTGAGCGGGGCCTCGGGCTCTTTCAGGCTTTCCAGATCCTTCACCAGAGGATCCTCTTTCAGCTCGTCAACTTTGTCCGTCGAAGCTTTAGCGGAGCCGGAAGCATCAGAGTCGGCCTTTGACTCAATCTGCTCTTCCTTCTTATGTGTTTCAACCTCTTTATCAGCCTTTGCAGATGTATCTTCTTTGGGTTCTTCTTTCGGCTCGACGGTTTTGTCAGTCTGAACTGCCTTTAGTTCGGTCTTCTCTTCCTTTTTATGTATCTCAGGGTGTTTAACAGCAACGTTTGCCTCAGCCACGTTTGACGCGGACGTTGCATCTTTTGATTTGCTTTCAATCTCGTTTGACGCGTCAACAGACTTAGACGCAGGCTTTTCAAATGATACCGACTTAGCTCTTTTCTTTGTACGCATGGCAGAAATCCCTCTATCTCTAATGTAAGATATTGATACCGATTTGTCAAACTTTGTTTTGCTTACAATAAAGGACAGCCTTAATTCCTACCTCATAATTCTAGGGTCTTAAACTTAGCATTATAGGGTATTTTATGATATAATCTGCTTTAGATTAAAAGCAGGTTAAGGACGCTCAATCACTATGCGACTGAGATGCTCACTTAGCTTGTGATTAGCCTCAGGTAGCGACTGCTACTTGAATCGCACCTTGAAAGTTAGGAAAGTAGGAGGCAGAAATGTCCAATGATGAGCGGGTCACCAAGATCACCAACCTGATCGAGAGGCACCGTTACAACATCACGGTTAGTTCCTGCGAAATCGCAGAGATGATCGTGGAAGACGAAGAGTACCGTGCTGCTCAGTCAGTCACAGATGAGGCCCGTACAGACGGATTCCACTCCAATCTCTGAAAGGAGAGTTCGTGGCTTCAGAAGAAGCTGTAAGTTCAGAAAACAACCCTGCAAAGGGACTCGTACCTGAGCTGCCGGAGAAGTACAAGCTCGTACTGGGCCGGCATTACGCCGTCTGGACAAATGCCAAGCGGTATTCCGGTGAACTCAAGGCGATGACGCCTAACGAATTGGTTCTCTATGAATCAATCCGTGGATGGTCTGTCGTCTACCGTGACATGATCAGTGGATACGGTCCCAAGGACAGCTGATCACTGATCACTAACCCGAACAATTCCTAAAAACTATTGGAGGTGCACTATAAGGCACTACATAACTTGCAGTTTTTCTGCTAACCTTGTAGTGCCTTTTTTACCTTTTGTCATTGCGAGGAGACGAAGCAATCTAGTCCGCCAAAAGGTCATCCTGAACTCGCCTGAAAAGCAGGTTCTCGCACTGAACAAAGTGAATGTGTTTCAGGATCTAATGATTCCTTAGGAAATTGTAGAATGAGATGCTGAAATAAATTCAGCATGACACATGAACGAGATTGCCGCGCTTCATTACATTACGCTCGCAATGACGAGATAACACATTACCTAAAAGAACTTCTTGATACTATTCCTGAAAAGAAAGTAAAAGAAATTAACAAATAGAGCGAAAAGAATAGTGAGTAAAATTAACTCTATTGATGTAAATACTTGCATCATAGAACGCAGGACTTCTCCGGGGGCAGTGAGGATTTGCCATGAGTTGACCCTATGTATTCTTCCAAGTACCATTCCAAATCCGATCAGTGTATTCATTATTATTAAGGCTGTTGTAATATGCTTCTTTATTTTTGTGGTTTTGAGTGCTTTTTCAAAAGGATAGAGTGCAAAAACAAAGGCAGCCAAACCGAAGAATTCAAAAATAATATATTGCCAGATGATAACTCCCTTTTCCATAGAAGTAGCCACACCCCAATCGTCAATAAAATGAATCATGTCAGTAATGACATAGGCGCTGTTGGGCAAATATGCCAACCAGGCACAAAAGAAAATAAACTTCAGTACAACATTAGTAACTTTGAAAAAGAATAATGCGAAAACGAGCGGCAAAAAAGCCAAAGCTAAATTAAACGCCATCCAGGAAAAGTTATATTCGATGAGAGAAGGATGATGCATACACCTATTCTATCTATTTGTTTAACAAATTCCAAATTCTAAATTACAAGTTCCAAATAAATTTAATTATTTAAATACTAAATTAAAAACGTTTTGGGTTTTGAAAATTATTATTTTGATTATTATTTGGAATTTGATGCTTTGAATTTGTA
>CAMPGJ010000016.1 GCA_946885425.1 uncultured bacterium | reverse complement strand
TCTCTACAGAGGTGAGGATTTTGTGAAGTTGATTAAATTGATCATCATTCATACGTTACTATAATGTATATCAAAAGTAGCTTTGTATCAATAAGCAGATTTAATACTAGTGAGATTTTATTGAGGAGTGATATAATCATCGTATGCCCGAACAAGGATCGAGAATCTCACAACAAGACGCAGGAATTTTGCCTCAGAAATATCAAGATTTGCATAAATCTCCTGAAGTTGGATTGGTAGTTGATGATGCGGAGAAGCGTGGTGAAAAAGTCCCCAATAATCCTAAAGAAACAGTATCTCGATATTTAGGAAGTTTGTTTGAAAGACATGGTTTGCTTGGTGGGGATGACCATCGGCGTGATCGTCAGATCTCTCGACATGTTATAAAGCCTGATGAAATCCCAGAAGGATATTTTGAGAATCAGCGAAAGATTGCAAGAGAACAGGGACATGGTGATGTAGAGATAACGCCAGAGGCGCGTCGTCAATTGACTGAGACAGTTATCACAGATCAGCGGAAGAGTTTGGAAAATTGGGTAGATTACGTTAATCATCCCGATGCAAATTATCCGGCGTGGTTTCGCTATTACACGATAAGAAGTGTCCTGACCCTTGGTCCGTATGACAAGGAAAAAAATCGGTTTTCCAAACGAAGCAGCGGAACGACTGCTCCTTATGTCGATCTCAATCGTGAAGCCCTGGCATATGTGTATGACAAACTTAACCAAACAGCAGAGGGTAAGCCAATAGAAGAAATAGGTGACGAAAAGCTGGCTCCCTTGCTAAAGTCCAAAAACTTCGGCAAGCTCTATGCTCATGCTATCGAAACAGTCACTCCAGCAAGTAAAGAGCAGAGGCAGCAGGTTGCAGGGGAGTGGGTGAAGTATGATCAGGGCAGTGAAGCGAAACAACTTTCCGATTCTCTTGAAGGACATGGAACGGGTTGGTGTACAGCAGGGGAGTCAACAGCACAAATGCAGCTGCAAGGTGGAGACTTTCATGTGTACTACAGCTATGATCAGGATGGCAAACCAACTGTGCCCAGAGTTGCAGTCCGCATGGAAAACGGGCAGGTGGCCGAGCTACGCGGTATTAATGACCAGCAAAATCTCGAGCCGGAGATGGCGGAGACAGCTGATGGTAAGCTTGCCGAACTTCCGGGCGGTGAGGCGTTCAAGAAAAAGGCTGCTGATATGAAGCGTTTGACAGAGATCGAAAAAAAGCATAACGATGGAAGAGAATTAAATAGTGAAGAGCTTAAATTCTTTTATGAAATTGATGGGAAGATTGAAGGATTTGGTTATCAGAGAGATCCCCGCATTGATGAATTGAGAGAACAAAGAAATTCAGAAGAGGATATGCCGATTGTTCTAAATTGTGAGACAGAACAAATTGCCACTAGTTCTGACCAAATAAATGAAACTACCAAAGCGTATGTGGGTAAATTAGAGCCAGGTATTTTTGATAAGTTGAAAGAAGTAGAGCATATTTATACATCTTTTCCGGAGGGAAAGATAAGAAGGGATAGTGTTGATATTGGTGGTAAAACAGTGGGAGAACTGGAGCAGGAATTGGAAGCAAATGGGGTTAACATATCACAATATGCAAAAGATATGCTGCACAGCCAGGATTTTGTGACAGCAAAGGACAAAGAGCGGATAGACCTAGTCAGGCTGAAGGTAGGGGATTTGGGGCTTGCGGGTTATCCAACGACGGACCAGATTTATGGGCAGGTAAAGGATCTTGGGCTTGATCTTTGTCCGCCAGAAGTCGGACCGCAATATCGATTGGCTTATAAGAATCAGCCGATGTATGAATGGTTAAACATTGGGATGAAGCAAATTACCGACTCTGGTGGTGGTCCCAGTGTCTTCCGTCTGGCTCGCGGTGGTGATGGTGCGTGGTTGTACGACCAGTGGACGAGTCCGGACAATGATTGGGCTCCTGATCGTGAGTTTGTTTTCCGGCTCAGCAAGTAACTTATTATCTTAGAATATTTAGATCCTTAAATTTTTTGTACCTTTGCCTCTTGCGTTTTATTTCTCTTCTCCCTGTAGAGTTACTTTTTTGTTACACTTAATAGTAGATTGGTTGTATTGAATGGCTACGGTTCTTCAAGACCTATCCGGCGCATATGTATTGAGAGCGTGGATGGCTAGTTGCTTTTCATGGAGGATAGATATGCCGTCAAGAAAAGAAGAGACTTGGTGTGGCGCGCTGGTTGATTTATTGATCACAGATAAAATACAGCTTTTCCTCTTCATATGACTAGGTGAGCAGTGGTGTAGATGGCGCGGTATACAAACCGACTCTGATGGTAATCCCAATGTCTTCAATCTGGAACGCAATGATGATGGTACGTGGTTGAACAACCAGTGGACGAATCCGGACAATGATTGGAATCCTGATAATGAGTTTGTTTTCCGGCTCAGCAAGTGTCTTCTTTATCAGTGTTTGTTTGGGGTTCTGGTAAGGTTATTTTTCCAGCCGCCAAACATTCTTCCTGCTTCATCAAGTTTTGAAGCAAGCTCTTCCCATTGTTTATGGGAAATAAGTTTGGCTTCCCAAGCTATTGAAATAAGGAATTTGAGTATATCCAGAGCAGCAATGCAATCTGAAATTTTCTCAACCTTCTTTTCTTTTTCAGTGAAATATGCAGTATGGGATAGCTCAAGTAAATCGAGGAATTTATTCTCAATTCTGGCGCCTATGGTATAGCGGGCCCCTTTGGTAATATGAGGCATTATATTCATCCAAATCAAATATCCCTCTTTGATTCGAACAAGAATCGAAGCATTATCAGTCATAGGTACAATACTATCATTTCCATTGAGAATCTGCTCGCTGCGTGGGAAGAATTTTTGCGAGGCAAAAGGAAGCGAAAAGACGTAGCTTATTTTTCCCTACAGCTTATGGAACATATTATGACACTTCATAATGATTTGGTTCAGAAAACATATTGTCATGGAGCTTATTCGGCTTTCAAGATAAATGATCCAAAGCCGAGAGATATCCATAAAGCAAGCGTCCGAGACCGGCTTATCCATCATGCAATTTATAGAGTTTTATATCCATATTTTGATCGGAAATTTATTTACGATTCCTTTTCTTGCCGTGATAATAAAGGAACGCATCGGGCAATGAACCGGTTCAGAGAATATGGAAGAAAAGTTTCACGAAATAATACCAGGACTGTGTGGGTTCTCAAATGTGATATTAAGAAATTTTTTGCGAGTATTGATCATGAGATCTTGAATGGGATCTTGAAACGGCACATTGGAGAGTCAGACACTCTCTGGCTTTTGGCAGAAGTCATTGGGAGTTTTCATGGCAGGACTGGTGTCGGCTTGCCTCTTGGAAATCTGACAAGTCAACTTCTGGTTAACATATATATGAATGAGTTGGATCATTTTATAAAACGTGAACTTAAAGTCCGGTATTATGTCCGTTACGCGGATGATTTTGTGTTTTTCCATGAAAATAGATCTTTTCTTAACGAGCTGATTCCACGGATAGCAGGATTTTTAGAAACGAAACTCAAGCTCTCCCTGCATCCGGATAAGGTATTTATCAAAACGCTTGCTTCAGGTGTGGATTTCTTGGGATGGATTCATTTTCCTCATCATCGGGTGCTGAGGACGGGAACAAAGAAGAGGATGTTTAAACGATTACAAGGTAATCCTTCCGAAGAAACAGTGATGTCATATTTGGGAATGCTTGCACATGGTAACGCTTGGAAAACTGGATTACTTATCAGGGTAAAAGTCAATAGTTAACTGTCAATTGTTAAGTGTTAATTGTTATGGTAAACTTTTTTCTATGGTTTTGTCAGACAGAGATATTAAAAAGGCGCTTAAGGAAAAAAAGATTATTATTACTCCTTCGCCAAACTTAGAAGAGCAGTTGGGTAGTAATTCCCTAGATCTTCGTTTAGGCAATACGTTCCGAGTCTTTGAGCATAGCAGGTTTGCTTTTATTGATCCATTTGATAAAACCTCTACAAAAGAAGTTACCCGTGAGATTGAGGTAAAAGATGGTGACCGTTTTATTATTCAGCCAGGTGATTTCGTTTTGGGTACTACCATAGAATATGTTGAGGTGCCTGATGATCTTGTTGGAAATTTGGAGGGACGTTCCAGTATAGGACGGCTTGGTGTTGTTATCCATTCGACTGCGGCAAGCGTTGAATGCGGTTATAAAGGTAGGATTACTTTAGAGCTTGCCAATTTGGGAAAAATGCCGGTGGCCTTATATCCTGGGATGCGGATTTGCTCTATTTCTTTTGAAGAATTAACAAGCCCCGCGGAAGTGCCTTATTATAAAAAGAAAAATGCAAAATATCTCGCCCAAAAAGGCCCGGGAGAGAGCAAAATGCACGAAGAAAAGTAAGGCTACGAATTCATGCGAATCGTAAAGTAGAAACTATTTTACATGCGAATTTTTACGAATTTACCTTGAGAAATTTGTAGCAATTTGCATAACGCAAAAGGATTTGTAGCAAAATTTGTAGCATAATGAAGCAACATGTAGCCTTTGATATTGAATTTAGAAAAAATCCGCATAAAGGGCTCTACATTGTGCTTGAAGGAATTAATGCCAGTGGGAAAAATACGCAAATCAACAACCTTAAAACATATTTTCAATCACAAGGGAAAAAAGTTGTTACGACAGATGAACCAACAAAAACATTGCCCATAGGAAAGTTTGTCAGGAAGCTAATTACGGATGGAGAGAAGATTCCACCTTCTGCATTGCAATATTTATATACTGCGGATCGTATTATTAATCATCAGACTATTATTATTCCTGCTCTTAAACAAGGGAAGATAGTTCTTGCTTCACGAAGTTTTTGGTCTGCTGTTGTATATGGTGTTATGGATCAGGGAGAGCGTGACTACACCCGACCTGATGCTGATCTTATCCTTGTAGCCCAAGGAATACTTTCAATGTACCACCAAACGTTATTACCAGATTATACATTTTATTTGGATATCCCCGTTGATGCTGCTCTAAAAAGAATGAAAAAATTGCGGCGGACGAAAGATATTTATGAAACAAGAGGAAAACTTGCTCAGCTTTTATCAGGCTATAGATGGTTAAAAGAGCAATATAAAGATGAGTTTATCTCTATTGATGCAGAAAAGCCTATTGACGCAGTGACAGAGGATATATTACAAATGGTAAAGCTTTAATTGGGTCATTCTGGAGCGAGTGTTAACGAAGCGATAGAATCCCCTGAGGAGATCCTATCGAGGTCGTTGCCTCTCCAGGATGACGAAAAAATATGAAAGTAAAAGTAAAACGGATAGATCAATCATTACCATTACCGCAATATCAAACTGAGGGTTCTGTGTGTTTTGATTTGTTGGCAAGAACTGACATGGAAATTGCTCCCAAATCTCTTGGACTTATTCCGACAAATATTATTATTGAAACTCCTCAGGGGTATATGTTCATGGTTGTTCCTCGTTCAAGTACGCCAAAAAAGAAGGGGTTACTTATTCCTCATGGTCTCGGAATTATTGACCAAGATTATAGCGGTCCTACTGATGAGGTGCTATTTCAGGTGTATAACTTCTCTGATGAGGTAGTCAAAATTGCAAAGGGTGAGCGTCTCGCTCAAGGAGGTTTTGTCAGAATCGATAAAGCAGAGTTTGATGAGGTCGAAGTTGTTTTAGATAAAAGCAGAGGAGGATTTGGCTCGACTGACTCTACAAATTAAATCCGAATTGTAAGGTAGAAAACTATTTTACATGCGAATTTTTACGAATTGAAACGGATATTTGTAAATTTGTAGCCTGATTCGTAGTAAAAAATTTGTAGAAATTCGCATATTAAAAAATGATTTGTAGCAGCATATGAGAGGTAGATTAATTGTTATCGAGGGAGCAGATGGGGCTGGAAAGGCGACGCAGACAGCTCTTTTGTTGGATCATCTCAAAACCTCTAACATGCCATCCGCATCTATTACGTTTCCGCAATATAAACACACATTTTTCGGAAAAACTATTGCCGCTATCTTGCGTGGAGAAATTGGTAAGCTTGAGACGCTCCATCCGTATTTGCTTTCTATGGTATATGCCATGGACAGGGTAGAAGCTAAAGAAAAGCTCTATCAGTGGCTCAACCGCGGTAAGATTGTGGTAATGGATCGATATATCAGTTCTAATATGGCCCATCAAGCAGGCAGGCTTCCTAAGAAAGATCGCCCTAAATTTGTCAAATGGCTTGAGGAGTTGGAATATCATGTAAATAATTTACCACGGGAAGATATCGTTTTTTATCTCTATGTGCCGTATATGGTTAGCCAGAATTTAATGCAGGGGCGCAAAGATAGGCAATATACCAAAGGAAAAGTAAAAGATATTGTTGAGGAAGATCTCAATTATTTGAAAAATTCTGAGGAAGTTTATCTGGCACTTGCCAAAAAGTTCCCGCATTGGGTAAAGATAACGTGTGTTGATGAAAATGGAGAATTGAGAAGTCGGGAAGAGATACACGGGGATATAAAAGCAGTGCTAGAAGGAAAAGGAATACTGTAATTAACCAAAGTATTCTGAGGCTAAAGCCGAATCGAGAAGCTGGTACGAAATTCCCGTCAAGTTCTCGACTACGCTCGAACAATAAATATTTTGATATGACAACAAACACTTCCGAGCAACAATACTTAGATCTACTTAAAGATGTCCTCCAAAATGGTCGATTCAAAGATGACCGTACGAAGACTGGCACGAAAAGTGTTTTTGGGAGACAGATGCGGTTTGATTTATCGCAAGGGTTTCCTCTTTTAACGACGAAAAAGGTATTTCTCAGAGGCATCATCCATGAGCTATTATGGTTTTTAAAAGGTGAATCAAATATCAAATATCTTGTCGATAATGATGTCCATATTTGGGATGCATGGCCGTATCGCTACTATGTAGCGTACAAAGAACAAAAAACTAAAAACAAAAAAGTTCTGACGCAAGAAGAGTTTATAGCGAAAATAAAGGAGGATGCAAAGTTTGCTAAGAAGTGGGGGGAGTTGGGGCCGGTTTATGGGGTGCAGTGGAGGCATTGGAAAACACCAGAGGGTGGTGAGGTTGACCAGATTGCGCAGATTGTCGGTCAGATAAAAGATGTGAAGGCTAATCCGAATAGCCCCTATGGGAGACGTCTTATTGTCAGTGCATGGAACGCGGCTGATATTGAAGAGATGGCAAAAGCAGGTCTTCCTCCTTGTCACACTATGTTTCAGTTTTACGTCGTAGAGAATAAGCTATCATGTCAGCTATATCAGCGCAGTGCTGACCTCTTTCTTGGCGTACCTTTCAACATCGCTTCATATGCGTTACTATTAATGATGATTGCACAAGTCTGTGATTTGGAGCCGGGTGATTTTGTCCATACATTTGGGGACGCGCATATTTACAGCAACCACATGGAGCAGGTAGAGGAACAATTATCTAGGGAACCCAAAGCTTTTCCCACAATGAAAATAAATCCTGATGTGAAAGATATCTTTTCTTTCAAATTTGAAGATTTTACTTTGGTAGGATATGACCCATATCCACCAATTAAAGCACAAGTTGCGGTGTGATAGTATCAAGTATTAGGTATAAAGTATTAAGTATACGGTATAGAAATGCAAAAGATTCAAAGATTTACTGGCCTTGTTGCTTGGAGAGAGGGGCACAAGCTTGTTCTAGAGATATATAACGCTACTTCTATTTTTCCACAAAAAGAATCTTATGCGCTTACTGATCAAATGAGAAGGTGCGTCGTGTCAATAACTAATAATATTGCCGAGGGATTTTCAAGAAGGACAAATAAAGAAAAAGCGCAATTTTACTACATGTCTTTAGGATCGACCACGGAGCTTCAAAATCAATTATTAATTGCGAGGGATTTAAAATATATGGATAAGGATGTATTTAATGAGCTAGCAAATCGAACAATTCACATTCACAAATTATTATATGGTTTAATAAAGAGTTCGAAAACTCTTATACCTAATACTTAATACTGTATACTTAATACTAATATGAAGGTTTCTATTATTGTAGCGATGGATGAGAAGAGGGGGATTGGGAAGAATCAGGATCTTCTGTTTAAAATCCCTGAAGATGGAAGACGCCTGCGTGAAATAACCAATGGCCATCCTCTGGTAATGGGAAGAAAGACATTTGAATCTCTTGGCAGACTTCTCCCAAACCGTAGTCATATTGTTGTTACAAGAGAATCTGCTTCGCTCCACCATCTATCTTATGAACCTCATGATGTTGTTTCATCTGTACAGGATGGTATTTATGAAGCACAAGAGGAGCCTGGTTCCGATGAAATCTTTATCTTTGGTGGGGGGCAGATATATAAAGAAGCTCTGGAGCAGGGTTTGGTCGACAAGATGTATTTGACGATCGTCGAAGGTGACTACGGAGCAGATACCTTCTTCCCAGAATACGAGCATTTAGGTTTTAAAATTATAAAAGAAGAAAGTCGCGAAGACGATGGATATCGGTATAAATTTGTTGATCTTGAGAAAGAATAACGTAGATTACGTTGATTAATCTTATTGTTACGACCTTCTTTTTATTGTATACTTTTCCACATGATGAAGCATTTAGAGCGAACAGATCCACAAATCTTTAACTTAGTTAAACAGGAGGAGGAGCGGCAAAGGGATGTGTTGGAGATGATCCCTTCTGAGAATTATACCTCTCAGGCTGTGATGGAGGCATTGGGTACGGTCTTAACGAATAAATATTCTGAAGGGTATCCAAAGAAACGATATTACCAGGGTAATGCGGTGGCGGATGAGGTGGAGACATTAGCCCAAGAGAGAGCAAAGGAGTTATTTGGCGTGCCGTACGTTAATGTCCAGGCACTTTCCGGTTCTCCGGCTAACTTGGCTGTATATACTGCTTTATTGGAACCATTGAAGGGGAAGATAATGGGGCTATCTCTGGCATTTGGTGGACATCTGACTCATGGACAACCGGTATCAGCAACAGGGAAATTTTTTAAATCCACATTATTTGGGTTGGGAGATGACGGACAACTCGACTATAAAGCAATCGAAGAGCAGGCATTGAACGAAAAGCCTGATATTATTGTCTGCGGTTTTACTGCATATCCCCGTACCATTGATTTTGCCAAGTTTGCACAGATTGCGGATAAAGTAGGAGCCTATCTTTTGGCTGATATTTCTCATATCGCCGGTCTTGTTGTCGCCGGAGTGCATCCAAGCCCTGTGGAACATGCCCATATTGTAACTACCACAACTCATAAGACACTTCGTGGTCCTCGGGGAGCCTTGATAATGGTTACAGAAAGAGGACTGAAGAAAAATCCTGATCTGGGTAAGAAAATTGATTCAGCAATTATTCCTGGTTTGCAGGGAGGGCCGCATGATAATCAAACCGCTGCTATTGCAGTGGCACTTAAAGAAGCCGGAACAACTGATTTTAAAAACTACAGTGCGCAAGTAGTAAAGAATAGCATTGTGTTGGCGGAAGCATTGGTAGACTATGGATTTGACTTAGTGAGCGGGGGATCGGACAATCATCTTATTTTGATTGATCTACGGAATAAAAAAGTAAACGGTGCAGTTGCTGCTCTGGCTCTGGAAGTAGCCGGAATTGTGCTTAATAAAAATGGAGTACCATCTGATGCCATGCCACCTTTTTATCCATCAGGGATTCGCCTGGGTACGCCCGCACTTACAACCCGGGGGATGAAAGAAAAAGAAATGGAACAGGTAGCATCATGGATTAATGAGGTAATTGAAGAAGTTGGGAAACAAGAGCTGCCAATGGATAAAGAAGAGAGAACCACATTTTGGAAGAAATTTAAATCCGAGATTGTTGAAAATAAAAATTTATTGCGGATTAGTAGGGAAGTCAAACGAGCTTGCTCTCAATTTCCTCTACCTTAGGCTTCTGATAGATTCTGCGGCCAAAGTTCTGAGCGAAGTCAAAGGATTCAGCGAAGTTTTCTTTTTTTCCTCACCAGGCTCATTGAGTCACAAAGTCACGTTTTGCTTCACTAAGTCCTTTTTCTTTTGCGTAAGCCAGTCAGAATAATTATGGATTTTAGCATGGTTGACTCCGATCATCATTATTACATAGCCACCTGACCCATCGTCTTCATTAACAGCTATTATCTGATTGATTCTCATTGTATAAATTGCGTCAAAAAATGGTTGGCCTACATTTTCTTTTTCATAAGTATAAAGCTTTGGAACCGACATACCTGATTCATCAGTGGTGGTTTGAAGAATATAGCCATTTACTGCAAGGATAGGCTGCAAAGAAGGATATTTGTTATAAATATCTTTTGCAAGAGTCAGCGGAATCTCTCCTTCTTTAAGTCTTCTATCTATTTCAACTAAGGCTCTTTTTCCTTCCTCCCGTTGCTGCTCAAATAATGCTCTTTCTTCCTCGCTAACATCTGCTCCTTGTTGTTCATCATAAGAAGCAATATAAAAACCGATTGAGTATGCTTCGCGGCTTTCTACTTCCTGTTTGAGAATTTTATTTTTTAATATATCATATCTGGTATCTTTCTTTAAAAGACTGGTTATCTCATCTTTAGGGGTTCCTTTTCTGTTTAAGGCTTCAGTTACTTCTTGATCTGAAACACTCAGGCTTAGTTCTTTTGCAACCTTATCGAGGATGAGCCTTTCTGTAATGATATCGTAGGATATGCGTAAAACCTCTCTATCTATCGCGTTGGGTTGGTACTGCTCTAAAGCAACTTTTTGTATATCAGTCAAGTAAACCGGCTGATTTTCTATGGTTGCAATTATCGTTGTTTCAGGCTGAGGAGGTGTGATTCTCTTTTTCTGTGAAAGAGCACTTATTAATAGTGGGATTATAAGAAGGAGGAGTACAATCGTTATCAGCCATTTTTTCTTGAGAATAGGCTTTTTCCTCTCTGATGCCAGAGAGCTTTCTATATTGCTAGATTGATGGTCAGCTTGGATATGGGTAGTATTTGGGTTTGGTGCAGGTTGATTCATAATGTATTGATTTAAGGTATTGCTGGTATATTTACTCCCGGAGGCACATCAGGAATATCAGGGATGTTAGGAATATTAGGAACGTTAGGAACATTTGGGATATTGGGAACGTTAGGGGGGTTATTAGGAACATTAGGAACATTAGGAACATTGGGAACATTGGGAACATTGGGAACATTGGGAACATTAATATTACCTGGAGGAACAATTCCTGATGGAAGGATAGATGGTATAGGGTTGGTGGTGCAGCCAGGATCTTTCGTTGGTGTTAAGCATCCTCCATCTGCTCCTAGTCCTAGACAAACGAAGGAGGGTGCTAATGAACCTATTGCTGCTTCTGCCGGCGCTGTCTTACATGGTGGTAATGGTGAAGCAGGTGATTTGTCTTCAGAACAGTCCACCTGGAAAGTTCCATCTAGTACCTCTCTATTAGAGGCGCATGCAAGCTTGGTTTTCAATGTGCAGCCAGCTGGTAATTTACCAATAGTTAAGCATTTTCCTTTAGGATCAAGGCAGTTGCAGTTGTTAAAAGCAAACTTTTGGCCGGGTGAAACTTTTGTTGAACTACCGACACATTTTCCTCTCATTCTGTTTTTGCCTGGGCAGGTAACCTCAAGTTTTCCGCCCGGCCATTTTGTGGCTTTAAAAGTTCCTGTAAATCCTGAACAGCCTGGTGCAGCTAGTGTTCCTGCAGCGGGCTTTGGAACGGGGTTTGCAGGGGTTGTTGCGGCATGGGCATCCATAACATAGAACGCCATGAGCATAGATGATAGTAAAAGAAAAGGTAAGAAAATGAACTTTTTTTTCATGGCATTGAGATGCGTCCTGTATATTTATAATACGTATATATTCTGAAATTTTCAAGTGCTTTTCTTGTTGGGTAGGATAACTAAATTATGACCTTGCAGGAAAGACAATTCTCCTGTATAATATGCAAATCACGCACGTTCAGTTTTAGTTCTGTCGGTTAGCTGAATGGAGGAACCCGCTTTGCTTACGTACAGCAAGCGAAGAAGAACATTATGAAAACAATTACTCTTGAAGAATTATTAGAAGCAGGTTGCCACTTTGGTCACCAAGTGTCACGTCAAAATCCAAAAGCCCGGGATTATATTTTTGAAGCACGTGACGGTATCCACATTATTGACCTTGAGAAAACAAAGGAAGGTCTTGAAGAAGCCGCAAAATTTATAAAATCTATCGCTAGAAAGAATGGAACAATTTTGGTCCTGGGAACAAAGCGTCAGGGACAGGAAATCTTAAGACAGGAACTCAAGAGAATAAAAGGAGATTCTGCATCAGATGGCCTTTACTTTGTCACTAAGCGTTGGATTGGTGGTACACTCACAAATTTTTCAGAAGTGGCAAAGAATTACAAAAAACTTAAAGAACTTACCAGAAAACTTCAAAATGAAAATGAACGAGTTGGATATACAAAGAAAGAAATCGGTGATTGGGACAAAGATAGACAAAAGTTAGAAGCTTTTTATGGTGGAGTGGCTGATATGCCAAGGGTTCCAGACGCTCTTTTCATTATAGATACACATCATGAACATGTAGCTGCCGGAGAAGCAAAAAAAGTTAACATTCCAACTGTCGGTATTACAGATACAAATGCAGATCCATCTATCATTGATTATCCAATTCCATCTAATGATGATGCAGTTGGAGCTTTGAAATTAGTAATAGGATATGTTCTGGATGCGTGGATGGAAGGAAAAGCGCAAGCTTCTTCGGATGCTGTTGATGCTGAAGCAAAGGCTGTTAAAGAGGCTGCTGCTGCTGAGAAGAAGGCTGCTGCACCAGTAGCTAAAGTGACAAAAGAGCCAAAGGCTAAAGAAGAGGATAAGAAAGAAGGAAAAACAGTTGTGAAAAAAACAACAGTAAAATAATTCGTAGATTTATTGCAAAATTTGTTTTAATTCGTAGAAATTCGCATCATATGGCAAATATTGATTTAAAAACACTCAAAAAACTTCGTGATGAAACATCAGCTTCAATTGCTGATTGCCGTGTTGCTCTTGATGAGACAAATGGAGATTACAATAAAGCCCTTGAATGGTTAAAGAAACGAGCAGTAGATAAGGCAGAGAAAAAAGCAGGTCGTGAAACCGTTGAAGGAATTGTTGAGCCATACATTCATCAGGGTGGTAAAGTTGGGGTGCTAGTTGAGTTGCTTTGTGAAACTGATTTCGTTGCAAAAACAGAAGAATTCCATCAGTTAGCAAGAGAAGTTGCTATGCAGGTTGCCGCAATGAATCCTGAGAATGTTGAAGAATTGTTAAAACAAGCGTATATTAGAGATAGTGGAACAACAATTGACCAGCTGGTCAAGGGAGCTATTGGAAAAATGGGTGAGAATATAACTGTAAAACGCTTCGTGCGTTTTGAAGTATAATAAATCCGAAGCATCAAAAATTCTAATTTTATGGATCCTTTAGCAACTGCCACCAAACAAAGAATAAAAAAGGTTCTTGATGTCCTCAATAATGATCTTGCGACCGTCCAGACAGGCCGTGCCACTCCAGCTCTTGTAGAAAATATTGTTATTAGCGCGTATGGTGGGACAGCAAAATTAAAAGTTATGGAGCTTGCTACTGTGCATGCATCAGATTCACAAACATTGTTATTAACTCCTTTTGATCCTTCAATTGCCAATGATATACAGAAGGGGATTATGGAAGCCAATGTCGGACTTAATCCTTCTACAGACGGTAATCTTCTCCGCATTTCTATCCCCCCCCTTTCTCAGGAAAGACGTGAGGAACTGATCAAAGCGATGAAGCATAAGATTGAAAATGGGAAGATTATGGTGCGTCAGGTAAGACATGATGCTATGGATGACATTAAGAAAGAATATGAAGGCCGTGAAGACGACATTAAGCGTTTAGAAAAAGAAGTGCAAAAGATTATTGATGATACAATGGTTACCATCGATGATTGGGGCAGACAAAAGGAGCAGGAGCTGCTCAAGATATAGCAAATAGCGAATGGAAAATAGCCAATAGTAAATGTTTAAATTTGAACAATTAGATATTTGGAAAGAATCAATTGTTTTTGCTAAGAAGATTTATAAAATAACTCTTACATTTCCTCAAGAAGAACGTTTTGCCTTATC
>CAMPGJ010000015.1 GCA_946885425.1 uncultured bacterium | reverse complement strand
GAAGGAAGAAAAAAGCAAAAGGAGAGAAAGATAATGTCATGGACAAATTCATGTACGTTGTGGCTCTCATCGCTCCATTTATGACTATTCCCCAGCTCATCAGCGCTTGGTCCAGTGATACTCAAGGTATATCACTGATTACCTGGGGTGGGTTTGCTTGTGTATCGGCAATGTGGTTCATCTACGCTCTCAAGCATAACGAAAAGCCGCTCATGATTACCCATTCTTTGCTGTTCGTACTGAACGTTTCGATTGTTGCCGGAGTACTGCTGCACCACTAACTTTTTTCCTCGAAAGTTTCTGATACGCGAGGATAAACCACAGTATACCCTGGATTGTCGCTGCACTGGCACTGATCCACAAAGAAAGCGAATAAAAAAGGAAACCAAATCCCATCAGTACGGACCCGCTTATCAAACTCGTCAAAAAAGCTGGCTTACTTTTGCCCAAAAGGGATGGAATCAATCCAAGAGCGAGAATGAGCGAACCAAGACTCAAAAAATAATCTTGCCAGAGCATACCTTAAGCTTAGCATAATTAAAAATATTGTTCGAGCGTAGTCGAGAACAGAGTGGGAATCTCACACCTGCTTCTCGACTCCCTATGGTCGCTCGAAGGATAACCTTTGAGAGTGTAGTGGCGGCATTTATGACGCTTTAGCAAACTAAGCAACTTTTCCAAACTAAATCGCGATAAATCGCGCCACTACAAATTTAATGAGAAAAACCATCCAGCACTCCCTGCAGCTCTGGAGTTAAGGGTGCTTCATAAGTAACAATTTCTCCACTCTTCGGGTGAGTGAATGAGATTTTTGCCGCATGGAGGAACACACGGGCTAATATCTTTCTATCATTCCTGGAGGTTTTGCGTCCCGCATAGAGAAAGTCAGCGAAAATGGGATGATTAATATATTTGAGATGCACACGGATTTGGTGGGTTCTTCCTGATTGTGGATAGAGCTCAACTAAAGAGAGCTTTTCTTTCGTCTTAGAATCCTGGAATGTCTTCAGTACTTTATATAAGGTTTTAGACTCACGTCCTCCTGGTACAATACCAAAGCTTTTCCTGTTCCAGGGCAATCTACCCACAGGAACACTTATCTCCCCTTCTGAGGGCGCTACAACGCCATGTGCTAGTGCTTGGTAAACCTTCTTAACAGTTCTCTCTCTGAACTGTTTTTGCAATTCTGCAAAAACTTGTGGATTTTTAGCTAAAATCAAAATTCCTGAAGTCTCTTTATCAAGCCTATGCACTACTCCTCCTCTACTATAAAATTCATTCTTGTATTCCCCTTCAGGGAGTGCAGGTTTTTTATCATCCTCCTCTTTCTCTTTCTGAAACTTTTCACCAAATCGTCCCTCCGCCCAATCCTGCACCGTTATCTCACCCCGCGTTGTCTCAGCCCTATTCACAGTTATCCCCGCAGGCTTATCAATAATTATTAAATCTTCGTCTTCAAAAATAACTTCAATATTCATATTAATTTGTCATGCTGAATTTAGTTCAGCATCTTATGATTCCTTATTAGATCCTGAAACAAGTTCAGGATGATGGACAATAAAGCCTGGCACCATAGCCCTTGATACCCTTGATACTTTTGATACTCTTGATACCCTCTAGCTTCCCTTCCTCCCCTTTCCCATCCCCTGCTTAATAAGAAGGATGATGGCCAGGATGAATAATCCCAGATAAAGAAAATTTTGAGGCTCCATCCATGGCATAACTTTTTTATCTGCAATTAAGAAAGAACTTCCGAATGAAATGAGAGAAAAGAAAAGCATGAAGATTATTGTTATATTACCTTCCTTCAGTGTCCTCTGCATGAGCTTAGGATACAGTACTTTCGTAAAGAACAATACAAGCAGAAAATATATGGCCGCATTGAAAATATCAAATAGTAGTGCAATTTTTCTATGTAAAAAAGCATTACTTAGAAATGCTAATGGCAATGAAACGAGGAATGAAATAGTAAAGAAATCAGATAACCTTCCTAGTGGCAGTTTTTTGTATTTGCTTATCAAATATAACATAATTATGCCTCCAATAACCCCTCCCACAAAAGAAAGTCCTCCTATTTTTGCTGAAAAAAATGAAAGGAATAAATTTTGCCCTTGTGGATGCAGCAAAAGATACACAAGACGGGAAGAAAGAAGACTTACCCAGATAACAGCAAATGCGACATCAAAAGCCTGCTCAGCAGAGACATTTTTACGCATAAAAACATAGTCATCTTTAAAAAGCTTATACAAGCAATATAATAATACAAATAATGATGGTATTAAAATTAATAGTTCCATATTCTTTGTCGACTTATCGTATTACGGTAACGATGCCCGTATCGTGTGAGGCGTCTGTCGTCTTACGTAACCGTAACCGCTAAACGATTATTTTATAAACACTCTCACAACTCCCAACCCTAATAAACATGCACCGATTATGGCAATAACGACACCTACACCTATTAAATCAGATAATCCTCCCACAATCAAAATTGGCAACAGTGAAAGAATACCTACAAACGAATTAAGAAATCCATAGATTTTTCCACGAATCTCATCTGATGTTTTTTCCTGTAAAAGCGTATTTGCAGGAACAAAAATAAATGAATTAGCGACACCCAAAATAAAAGCAAGAACAACCATGATATGCAAAATATTGATCTCAAAAATATGTGGGACATAATCATTAATTACCTGTACAAAACCACGAGAAGCAACTTTTGAACCATATGGCAGAAGCATCATTGCAAAACCTGAGAGTAAAATGCCTCCTGTAATAACATTTTGCTTCGGATGGGAATGAAACTTATTCACCAATATTGTTGCCCCAACCACCATTCCCAGCGCCGCCGGAGCTACAAAAAGCAATGGAAATTGCTCAACACTGATACCTAGAACCTGGTGGGCATATCCGGGAGCAATGGTCGCCAATACAAGGATCAGAACCTGCGATAGACAAAGGAGAAAAAGGGACTGAGATACAGCATTTGTTCTGGACATAAGAGCAAAAGTGTTGCTTAAGTCCTTGAAGATATTTACTTTCTTTGGCTCCTCGTCTATCTTTTGGTGTTTGCTTTTAAGCTGTATGAAAAGGATGAAGAAAGCTCCTATTACCAGCATTGCAGCCAAAAAAAGAAGCGTCCCGGCCGGTTTTAGTAAAATAATTAAAGGACCGGAAAGAACGTACGCGACCATAATTGAGCCATAAATACCCATACCGAAAAGCGCATTTGCTGAAAGGAGGTGTTTTTTCTGTACTACCAGAGGTACCATTGGTGTCTCGGCAGGAATAAAAAATTGCGTTAAAAGTGCTATCAAGAAAGATATTCCATATAACACGAAAATACTGTCTATAAAAAAAGCGAGGATGAAAAATAAAGCAGACCTAAGCAGATTAGTAACAATCAGAACTGTCTTCTTATTCCAGCGGTCAACATACGCTCCTGCTATGGAACCAAAAATAATTGCCGGAATGGTAAAAGATAGTACAACACCTGCTACTGCCGTATTAGATTGAGTTTTTTCAAAAACGACAATAATGGCAAAAAAATTGAAGAGGTTTATGGATATTTGTGTAAATACTTGTCCGACCCAAAGATAGAGGAAAGATTTTTGAGAGAGCGCTCGCAGAATGTTAGTCTTCATTGGTTTTAAATCTACCTTTCGCTGTCTGCTTAGTTCTGCGTAGAATTCAGCGTGGTTCTGCTCTAAGCGCTAGCTTTCTCGCAATAAGCCCCGGTACGGGTATCAACACGGATAAGTTCACCCGTATCAATAAAAAGAGGCACCTTCGTTACCAGTCCATTCTCAAGCGTTGCTTCCTTAAACACATTAGTAGCTGAATTTCCTTTTGCTCCAGGAGCAGTATCCGCTACGCGGAATGTCATCTTGGGAGGTAGCTCCAGAGAAAGCGCTTCACCATCAAGAAAACTGACCGTGAACTGCTCCCCTTCTTTCAAATAAATATGCTCAGGTACCAATGTAATATTGATACTTACTTGTTCATATGTCTGAGGATCCATGAAATAGACATTTTCCTCATCTTTGTAAAGGTATTGCATGTCTCTCTTTGCTACTTCAGCTTTCTGCACCTTAGCACCGTTGATATAGCTTTTGTCAGTAATAGATCCCGTCTTCAAATTACGCACCTTAAGTTTGATATTGGCGCTTCCACGCCCCATCTTAATATGCGCATAAGAAATAACGACAAAATATTGCCCGTCTTCCTGATATGTAGTTCCTGCACGCAGGTCTGTTACTCCAAACATAATAAAAATTGAGAGTTGAGAATGGAGAGTTGAGAGTTAAATGAAAAATCTATTATAAGTATTTCTCAATTCTCAATTCTCATTTCTCAACTGCCGCGTTTTACGCGAATCAATCCTGAACAAGGAATGACCTCTACGCCCTTTTTCTCAAGTTCGTCAAAGAAAAGGTTTGCTCCTATAGAATCTGATGACATGTGTCCGGCATTGATTACGTTAATATGTAACTTCTTCATTTCCTTTATAGAATCTTCAGGCATATGCATATCGATAACAGTACCAATACCTGCTTTTGCCATCTCTATGTACATTTCCTTGGATGGATTTGTACCACCGGTAAAGAAAACAACAATCTTCCCTGCTTTACTCTTCTCTGATCCTGAAACAACATATGGACCTGCCTTGCCTTTCTTTGCTTCTACATACTCAGGAAGTTCCATAAGATGCTCAAGGATCTCCCCTACTGTATCAAATTCTTTCCCTTTCAAATAATTTTTAATGAAATTATCTCCCAGGTTATCCCAAATAGTGTGAAGCGCTAAGAATGGCATACCCAAAAGCTTAGCAACATCAATTGCCTGATTATGATTCACAGGATGGATCCTTCTTTGTACTTCGACCATTCTCTCATTCATAAGTGCATGAGCGACATTTACAGGAATTCCTGCTTCTGCATACACAGCAACTTGCAAATCCATCACTTCATGCAGACTGGCATATGCATGCCCTTCAGGATGATGACCAATGACGAGATCAATCTTTTCACCCTTCTCATTAAGACGATCAGCCAAAAGAACCTCTGTCGCATTGGCGTCAATTCCAGCCAAAATCTTCGTCACTTTTGTATTTGAGTCACCAAAGAGGATGCGAGAATCTGAATATGGATTTGTTAAAGTTTCTAGATCGAAGTATTTTTTCTTTTTCTCAGATAATTCTTTATACTCTTTCGCGGCTTTTTCCAGCAACTTTCTTACGGCTTTTTCGCCTCGTGGATCGGCTTTTATGCCCATCTCAACACCAAGTTCATATATTTCTTGAATAGTCATAGAATGAAGTATATAATAGGAAGGTAATTATTGCAAGGCAGGAGCCTTGCAGAAGGGTGTCACGGGTACCACAAGTACCACAGGCTTTTAAACTGAATTATTTGCCTAGGCATGTACAAATGCTCTTACTCAAATTGTACACAGCTTAGGATCTTAATTTTAGTTTGTAAATCAGTTGTGATTTAATTACAGCATTTGTACATGCCGAGGTGGCGGAATGGTATACGCGGTAGTCTCAAAAACTACTGGTCGCAAGGCCTTGGGGGTTCGAGTCCCCCCCCCGGTACCAGGCACAAGTCTGCGCCTGGCTACGCAGTAGACAGAAGCAGATTTGTGACGCAGGGAGGTGCAGTCTTGTACCTCCCAATTAGCTACGGCTAACATCAGAATTTGAGTTAATGAAATTCTACTACGTCTACGTTCTTCAAAATCTCTCTAAAAACTTTATCTATATCGGTTACTCAGAAGATCTTAAAAGTCGGTATGCCTCTCACAATAAAGGAGAAAATAAGTCTACAAAATCATATATACCCTTAGAATTACTCCATTATGAAGCATACAAAAGTATAGAAGATGCTAAAAGAAGAGAGCTATATTTAAAATCTAATAGAGGGAGAACAACATTAAAAACTATGCTTAAAAAACAGTTCGAGAAAAAACAATTCTTAAAACTTTAAATTTCTCCTAAATCCATGTACTATGTAACACATGGATGATATTTTTAATAAACTTACTTTCCTCTACGGAAAAGAAAGAGCAGAAACGATTTTTGAAGAGATTAAGGAAATTGTCGCTGTAGCCAAGACCAATATACATGTACCCCAGCGGGAATACTTCAGTGAAAAAGATGCCGTTTTGATCACCTATGCAGACTCTTTTCAGGAGAACGGTAAGAAGCCATTGCAGACACTTCACAAATTTCTCAACTCTTCCCACTTCGCTAACCATCCTTCGCCAAAGGCTACGGAAGGGCAAGAAGCTACGCGGGACAAGCAACTATCCATTCTCAACTCAGTTCATATTCTCCCCTTCTTCCCCTACTCCTCAGATCGAGGATTTTCTATTATCGACTTTAATAAAGTAAAAGAAGAGTTTGGCGACTGGGAAGATATTGAAACAATCTCCAAAGAGAAGAAACTCATGTGTGATCTTGTTTTGAACCATGTTTCAACCCAAAGTAATTGGTTTCAGAAATTCTTGCAAGGTGATCCTGCTTATGAAAATTTTTTCATAAGCTTTAAAGAAGCGGATCTCACTCCAGAATTAAAATCAGACCTACAAAAAGTTTTCCGTCCTCGCTCTACACCCCTTCTCACAAAATTCGAGACTCAAGATGGACCTCGCTATGTATGGACAACGTTTAGTGTTGGTACTACAACTGATCAGGTAGATCTTAATTATCAAAATCATCAAGTTCTTCTGGAGATTATAAAAGTTATTCTCCAGCTTATACAAAAAGGAGCACAATTGTTGAGATTAGATGCTGTTACGTACGTCTGGAAAAAAACGGGAACCTCATCAGTTCATCTAGCAGAAGGACATATGATTATCCAAATTGTACGCGATTTATTAAATGAAATTGCTCCTTCAGCATTACTCATAACAGAAACCAATGTTCCTCATAGTGAAAATATTTCATATTTCGGCAATGGGCATAATGAAGCACAAATGGTATATAATTTTGCCCTTCCTCCGCTTGTACTGTATTCCTTCCAAAAAGGTAGATCTGAATCACTTACCAATTGGGCAAAGTCGCTTACTCCCCCATCGCAAGAAACAACCTTCTTTAATTTTCTTGCATCACATGATGGCATAGGCATGCTCGGAGCAAAAGGGGTTATTGATGATGAAGATATTGAAACTATGTGCAATGAAATATCTGAAAATGGTGGAAAAGTATCCTATCGTTCTCTACCTAATGGACAAAAAAGTGCCTATGAAGTGTGCGGAACGTGGTGGTCAGTCATCAATAAAGAAACTGACACATTTGAAACAAACTGTAATAGATTTATTACATCATACGCAATTTGCTTTGCATTAGCGGGTATTCCTGGAATCTATTATCTGTCCCTCTTTGGTAAAGAAAATGATACAGCAGGATTTGAAAAGACGAATCACACCAGGGATATAAATAGAGAAAACCTCGATTTGGCTGCTCTTGAGGAAGAACTCACCAAGAATGATTCTAAAGGACACAAAGTTTTTGAATCATTTAAAGAATTATTAAAACGAAGGACCAACCACCCGGCTTTTCACCCCAACGCACCACAAACAGTTTTATCTCTGGATGAAAGAGTTTTTGCCCTTCTTCGGGAAGCTTCTGAAGGAAATATGCTTACTCTTCACAACCTCAGCGGAGAGGAAGTTACCGTTACCTACGAAGATAATAACTACTTTCTCGCCCCTTATTCCTATATATGGAAATCACTCTAGATCAAAAAGGTTAAATGGATTTATTGGAGTAACCCTACCAACAGCATACCCATAACAATTAATATAAGAGTACCGACACAACCCCAAAGAAAAAATTTCACATTCATAATTCTAGTGTAATAACTGTTTAAACAAAATGCAACTTTTTCTTTACTTCCATAGTTCTTTTAGCCAAATCAGAGATGTTAACCACCCCATCCTCAACATTCGTTCTCAGCTGATCATTCAACGGCGCAGTCCATTTACTTGGAAGCTTTTCTGCACCCACTACCATCCCAACTATGGATCCTGCTGTGGCGGCATTGCAATCTGTATCAAAACCAGCCATTACAGTGATTCCTACTGTTTTCTCCAAGTCCAAATCTCCATAAAGCAGCGCGATATCAACAATCATCGCGTTAGAAATAGTATGACACCAATCATGCTCAACTTTCTCATCATATTTTTCATGAACTCTATCCAGCGCTTGCTGCCAGGTAATCCCCTCTTTCTTCCATTTCATAACCTCCTGTATCCCCTCTGTCAGACGCGATTTCTCAGGAATTTGCTTGAGTCCGCCCTGTATGATTTCTCCTACATTATTCGTTACAGCTGCTGTAGAGAGCATGGCGGCGACATTCATTTCCCCATAAATGCCATTTTTTGTGTGCGATATAGACGCGTCCCTCCACGCCATATCAGCTGCCAGCTCGGGCTTCCCGGGTGTGATATATCCAAAAAAATCCCCACGTATTTGCGCACCAATCCACTCACGGAAAGGATTGCGGTACGTTGCGGATTCAGGCGGCAATTTTCCATTGACTAAATTTTTATACGCTACCCTTTCCGCAGTACAAGCACGTCTAACCGGCAAATAACTCAACCATGTCTCAGCGACATCAACCGGCTTAAAATCAGGTCCATATTCCTCGAGTATTTTCAAACCGATTATCGTATAGTCAGTGTCATCATCCTTTGGTGCCATATCTATATTGTTAATCCAATTTTTATGCGGACTTCCATAAGGTCCTGGCTTATCAACAACCTGATATTTATCCCGCAGATCCTGAGGAATATTGGAAGAGATGTAATAATTGATTGGATGATTATCCGTATCTTTTAACAAACCTACTATCCGGTCTCTATGCCATCCTTCAACCGGCTGTCCCAGTAAAACCCCCGCTGTCCTTCCCAGCCATGCTCCATACACTTTGTCATACATTTTCTGTTCTTCAATCTCAGGCGGACGTACAACCCGCTCATATTTGGGCCGTGCTGCTTGGATACTTTTCAAATCTGAAGGCTCTACATATCTGAAGTTTTCAATTACCGGTTCCTGGGCAAGCTTATCATATATGCTCCCTGCGGCTTGCTCTCTTTGAGGGATTTTTGGGCTTTCAAAGATCACTTTTGCTACTCTTTCAACACTACTAACATCCTTCCCTTCCTCACGGCTCTGCCTCACTTCCGTTGGAAGATTATCCGCATAACCTAATGGTCTAAAGAATTTTTCGAGCATACTATGAAAGTTTCTTAACTCTTAAATGCCTTTGCTAATCTTTCACCCAAATGTTGTGCTGCCTGACGTTGATCGGGAGTGATGATTAAATAATCCCGCAAATATCCTTTATCGCTTTTTTTTTGGAGACCCGATGTCGCAATTGAAATATCCAATGAAGGAGTAATCAACCCACCCTGGAGTGGCCTTGGAATTGATCCCACTACTGTATTTCCTTCTCCTTTATTAAAACCACAATCATGCCGGACATGCATTTGTAAATGAAAACCCTCATAGTTACCCAACTCAGTTACCTTTTCAGATTCATGTATTTGACTATTAAAACGATGAGCCAAGCTAGTTCCACTTAGTTGTTTATTATCATTTCCCAAAGCCGTACGCAACCTTTTGGATACATCATCAAAATTAACAGTAAATTTTCCCTCTTTCTGAGCGTACTCAATAACAACAAACTTAGCTTGCGATGCTCTTTCTACACCTTTTGATTCTAATTTATCTTCGAGAAAATTTCCCAATATTTCAGATCCAACCGATAGCTTATAAATGGGCTCTTGATCTTGTTGATATAAACTTTCAATCTCTAACTTTGATTCATATAAAGCCCGTCCATTAAATGAGCTCGCATTAACGAATTTTCTCCCTTCCTCAAGTTTTGGCTTCGCTTGTAATAATAAGTTACTCACATGATTTTCATTTGTGGGGAATGTGTTGTAATATGAGGTGAAAAAATTTATTTGTTGCTCTGAATACTTTGAGAGAAGCCCACTCTTCCCTTTGTCCCTCAGCTTTTTCTCTTCAAATGCTTCTAAAGGAGGTATTGGAAGATTCTGAAATTCTTCTGTCTGAAAATACTGTAATGCGGTAACAACCTGATCCCACGTAGGTAAAATAAGATCAGCCTGCCCGGCTTTTGGAAGCCGTACGTTAACAATATCTTCACCACTCCTTCTAACTTCTGAAGCTGGCTGGAATTTCCTTTCAGGACTACCCATCTACTGCAATGCTAGCATTGCAGCAATCGCCTTTCATGGACAAACACCTGACAGTACTCAGCCATTATTTAGCCTGTGCTATAATCACCCCGGAGATACAAGGGGTCTCCAACTCTTCCAAGTGGAATGGAGAAGTAGCCATGGCTACCAAAGACACCGGTAGCGGACAGCAGAAAACCACGCGTTCGACTGAAGAAGTCGAAGAGCAGGCGCAAGATGCGCAGGCCTCCGAGGAACTCAAGGAACGCCAGGAAAAGCTGTCCGAAGACACGGACTCCGTCCTGGACGAAATCGACGACGTTCTCGAAGAGAACGCCGAAGAATTCGTACGCTCGTTCGTACAGAAAGGCGGGCAGTAAGAGCTCATGAGTCTTGTGAGACTGGGGAGTACGAAGCTGTACTCATGATCTAATCACCCAGCACTCGCTCGACTCTCTCCCAATTGGGGATCTTATGTATGTGACTAGCTCTGCTAGATTTAGGCGCAAGCCTTACACACACCTCTAAGATCCCCTATTAACTATCAGCGCACTATCCTTTTTGTTGAGGATGCTAATCCCACTATGATATCGTATGGGATGGTTTCACACAGAGCAGCAGCATGAGAAATCGAATTAGGATCTGCAGTGTTAGCTGAGTAAATTATCACCCTATCCCCTACCTTTGGATCTTTTACCGAACTTATATCAACAGTTGTTAGATTCATACTAACTCTACCAATGATTGGACATTTTATATTATTAATGACGACTAGACCTTTATTAGACAGTCTTCTTTCAACCCCATCGTAATACCCTATTGGCAAAATACCAATTATCATGTTTCTCGGAGCTGTGTACGTGAAGTCATACCCTATTTTCTCGCCTTCTTTCAAGCTCTTCACTTGGCTTAGAGTCGATACCAACGTCAAAGCCGGCTGCAATTGCTTATTTTTACCTTCTGGATCAATCCCATACAGCGAAATTCCTACCCGCACCATGTTTCCCAGCTTTCCTACATATTTCGAATGATTTAAAAGAGCAGAGGATGCTCCGAGATGAATCCATTTAGGAAATAAACCAGCTATCCTGACTATCTCTTGCGCTGTTTCAAAATTTCCTGTTTGTTTTTTTGTTAACTCGCTATCAGGGTTATCCGCTGCAGCCAGGTGAGACATCAGACCTTCCATGCGTAGACCAAGCTCATTCACGTACTGCAAAAATTCCGGCAAATCATCAAGCGAGACACCCTCTCTATGCATGCCGGTGTCAACGAAAACATGAATTCCCGCATGAGGCTGATATCTGCTAATACCAAAAACCTGTTCCCGATTGTACACAGCATATGAAAACGGCAATCTTTTCACTTTTAAATTTTCTGGATTGATATACCCCATGATGAGGATCGGCGACTGCATATGGCTCTTGAGTAGCTCGTAGCCCTCGTAAATGCTATCTACACAAACAAATGGTGCACCTACACCATCAATTATTTTTGCAACGTTTACAAGCCCGTGAGCATAACCGTTACTCTTCAGGACAGGAGCGACGGATATATTTGTATTTAGTGAAGAAAGATAGCTGTAGTTGGAAAGAAGCGCATCTGAAGAAACCTCAACGAGGTTGAGAGGATGGTATGTCTTTTTAAATATATCTAGAAAAAACATATATTTTCCATTTTCCAGTTGCCCACCCTTGTCAAGCCATTCGGCCCTGAGCTCATGGTCGAAGGACAAGCGGGCTCCCTTCAGTCCGCCCCATTTTCCATTTATTTCAATTAATCAATTTTTAAATAAACAAACAATGGCAAATCAAAGCGAGCTTTTTAAACTATTTTCTCGCTTGAATCTCTCCATCGCTAATTGAATCAACCTATCCACCAATTCCCCATGGCCAATCCCGCTTGCTTCCCACAACTTCGGATACATTGATATATTCGTAAATCCAGGAATTGTATTCGCTTCATTTACATAAAACTTATTCTCATCCGTGAGAAATAGATCAATTCTCGCCATTCCTTCTAGGCATAATGTTTGAAATGTCTTAACAGCCAGGTCTTGTGCCTCTTTAACCTGTTCATTTGATAAATCAGCAGGTATTTTCAGATCTGCTCCCTTTTTATCAATGTACTTGGCGTCATAATCATAAAATTCGTGGCTCGCTGCAATTTCGCCTGGTACAGATGCTTTAGGATTTTCATTTCCCAAAACAGAACACTCAATCTCCCGCCCTTTGATAAATTCTTCAACAATTATCTTGGTATCGTACGCAAACGCCTCTTCAAGCGCTTTTATAAACTCTTCTTCATTATGCGCTTTTGTCACTCCGACAGAGGAACCAAGATTTGCTGGTTTGATAAAGAGAGGTAAACCGAGCTTATTTTTAATTTCTTCAAATTGAGATCCTATCGCTCGCTGTGCTCCCTCCAGGATGACGACGAACTTTCCAATTGGTAAACCAGCATCGCGTAGGAGTCGCTTGGCCACATCCTTATCCATAGCAACAGCCGAACCTAGCACCCCTGGGCCGACAAAAGGTAGATTATTGATTTTCAAAAATCCCTGCATACTCCCATCTTCTCCATATGGACCATGCAATACAGGAAAAACGACATCTACGCCTTCAAGAAGACTCTTATCCCAATTCCCTTCTTTATCTATCTTTACCTCAACAATGTCATACTTCTCTCCATCCAGAGAACTAATAACATTCATAGCAGAATTCAGCGAAACCTCATGCTCCGCCGATTTACCACCCATCAATACAGCCACCCTCAACTTGTTCATAATTAATTGTCATGCTGAATTTATTTCAGCATCTCATTCTACAACTTTATATTTAAGAGAATTCAAAGGAATTATTAGATCCTGAAACAAGTTCAGGATGACGTTTATAAACCCAAATCCCTTCTCTTATTCATCCAAAAAATCCCCCGTCTTGGCAATTTGGATGCGTCTTCTTTATTAGCCAACAGTGCTTCTATTATACCTTCCAAAAAGATTGACTGCGATCCCTTAAATAGAATCGCCTCCCCCCCCTCAATATTCTCCTCCAGATAATCCAATGCCTCACTCTGTTTTTCGAAGGCAACTACTTTATCGTCATTGCGAGCGACCGTAGGAAGCGCGCCCCGCTGAGCGGGGTTCGTCATTTTTCCTCGCAATGACGGAAGAGTATATTTACTAACTCTTTTCCCCACAAGTATAATCCTCTCCAACTCCATCTTCCCCAAAATTTCCCCCAACCGTTCGTGCTCTTCCTGCTCTTTTTCACCCAACTCCAGCATATCGCCTAACACCACCCATTTTTTCTCCGCAGGAAACTTAGCATACATCCCAAGCATAGCTTCCACTGATGAAAGATTTGCATTATAGGTACTATCAATCAATGCTGTATCTTTCACTCCTCTAAAAAGTGATCCTCTTCCTTCAGGAATAACAAAATTTGAAAATGACTTATCAAATGGCAAATTAAAATATTCCACTACATCTCTACACATCTTTATCGAATAAAAGACTTCCCTGGGAAGCAATGCCGAAAATAAATACTTTTTGCCCTCTATCTCAAACTCCGTTCCATAACGCTCTACTTTATATGACTCCAGATAATCCCGCTTCTGTACTGCTCTCACTTTTGCTTTTGTGCGGTTCACCTGTTTTGTTTGTAATTTTGAATCACCATCGATCACAGCCATCTTAGAACAATATTCCAAAAAGTAACCAAAATCATAAGCAATAGCCTCTTCGACAGAGTTAAATTTTTTGTCATTCTGGGCCGGACGTAAGGAGGACGCCTGCTTGACAGGGGTGGACGAAGCGATAGAACCTTTTTGGGGAGATCCTATCGTGGACGTTGCCACTCCAGGAATTACCAACTTATCAAAATTCATCCCATGGGTTGCACTGACACTCACCCATAAAACAACTTCCGGCTGTAACATCTCAGCCAAAAATCTCCCTTCACCCGGCCGATCTGTATCCGCTTCAACAATATAATATTGTTCTTTGAACGGTTCTTTAAAAGCCTGCAGAGGCGCTTTCAAAAAAAGATGTATCCACTCTGATGATTTCAGCGATTTTCTATGAAGATTGAGGATATCAAATGGAATACCATAACTGCTGTTAGCATGATGACTAAATTTTGCATGTATACCAAATTGTGATTCAAGCAAATGCAAAAGCGTTGTCTTTCCACTGGATCCGGTCACCACCACAATACGCGGCTTCCACCGACGAAGCCGAATCTCAGCAAAAAATCTGAAATACCAGGCGAGGGGAAAATATAGCTTATTCTTGATTGTTTCCAACATTTTTAATATCCAATATCTAATATCCAATTTCCAATATCCAATACGTCCATTTGACATTTGATATTTGGCATTAGATATTGGATATTTATTTCTTTATTGTACCACTCCCCTTCTCTCTAGTTCCACATTGCAAAAAAACCATCTCTCAT